>CAZLXE010000036.1:0-17828 GCA_964563005.1 uncultured Isosphaeraceae bacterium | reverse complement strand
CCGAAGGCGTTGAGGACGGCGACGAGATCGTCAATGTTGATGGTTCCGCTCCCATTGATGTCACCATAGAGAAGAGATCCGGCGGAGACGCCGAAAGTTTCGTAAGCGCCGAGATCGACGATGGGAGAGATGCCGGGGGAGGATGCGCCACAACCCATGTTTGGAGATGAAGCATCATCGGTACAGCGGGGATTGCCAGCAAGATCGAGGGGGAGGCGTTCGAGGGTACAGCCGTTCTGGTTGAGATCCAAAAGATCGCGGGGGATGGCATTGTTGTTGCCTGCATCCACACCCGGTGAACCGGGGAGGAGACGGAAGTCACCGCCCAGGGCGTCAACAAAGAGGGGCGTGCCGCTGATGTTGCCCACGCGCGAGGTGTACTCGGATCCACCAATGAGGTTGTATTCCAGTCGGGTGAGACTTTCGGAATTGCTCGAGGTTTGCCAGAGGCCGTTGAGGTTGGGGTTGTCTACATGAATATTGTCTTCGGTATAGACATAGTTGATTCCCCAGGTGTAGGGGAGATCTTCGTCCTCCATGCCGGGGGGCTGATCGTAATGAAGTCGCTGATTTCCGGCGATAACATTGTTGAACAGATAAGGATCGCTGTATCCGGGAGCGACATAGTAGCTGCCATCGGAGGCGGTGTGATTGTACTCGTGGCCGTTGCGTTCGCTGTCAATACCGCCGCCAGCGGGATCGATGCTCCCGGCGACGATGTTGTTGACGATGGTGTTGTTGAAGATAGCCGCATAAAAAGTGTCATCAAAGGACAGGGCGCCGCCACGGGCATGGTTTTCGCCGGAATCATCGGCGATGTTGCCTTCGATGAGGTTGTTGAAGACATTGATATGGGCGGTGAGGTCGCCGACATCTTCGAATGAAATAGCACCGCCATCATCTCGGCAGTAGTTGTTGAGGAACTGGTTGTCGAAGATTTCGAGGGGACCGCAATCTTCGAAATACGCTCCGCCGCCGTGATCGTCGGCTTTGTTGTCCTCAATGAGGTTGCCGGAGATGATCTGGTGGTCTTTGTTTTCGTAGATGCAGATGCCGCCGCCGTAATCCATGGAGAAGTTGTTGAGAATGTGGTTATTGCGAATGTCATAGGTTCCGGGAGGAGGGCCGGGCAGGAAATCATCGACGACATGCTCGGGCTGGCTGTGTTCTTCGCCGTACTCCGGCTCATCGTTGACAGAGATGGCTCCGCCATAGCCGCCAAAGTTGCCGTTCCAGGCGATGGTGTTGGACCAGATGGAGACATCGTGGTTGGATTTGTGCAGCCAGATGCCGCCGCCGTATTCACCACCGTTCTGGGTGATGATGCAGTTGTTGATGTCGAGATTGGTGTTGCCGAAATCTCCGACAAATCCGCCGCCGAGGCCGTCGATGTTGGTGGTGCCCCGCATGACGGTGAGGCCGCTGATCATAACATTGGAAACGCTGCCGGTTTCGCCTCCGGCCCCGATGAAAACGGTGGGGCCGACGGCATCGAAGAAGCCCTGGGTGGAGATGTGAATTTCACCGATTCCATCCAGGATGGTTTCGTGAGGACCGGCCCCGATGAGGTGGACATCGGATTCGGCGATCTGAATCTGCTCGGTGTAGGTTCCGGGCGCAATGAAGATCATGCGTGGGGTTCCGGCGGGAGCGGAGGGAAGGTTGGCGAGGGCGTCGCCGATGGTCTTGAAGGGGCTTCCCGTGCTGCCGTTTCCACCATCGGGGGCAGATGCATCTACGAAAAGAGAGTATGCGGGAACGCCCGCGCTGACCGCCATGCCGTTGGAGGGACCAGCGGTTGAGGTAACGATCATGGGTCCACCGTTTCCTGAGGCAGGGGCGGTGACTTGGATCATGGTGTCGGACCAGAGGGTCGGTTCAAGTTCCTCGCCCGCAAGGGAGACAGTGGTGTAACCCTGATCAGTTCCGAATTGGGAACCGGTGATGAGGTAGCCACCGGTGATGGGGGTGATGGAATCGATAATCGGCGCCATGCTGAAATCGATGGCACTCTCCCCGTTCAGGGGTACATTCAGCCCACCGAAGGCGACGGGGACGAGAGACCAGTCCGCCTCGAATTTGAATTGTCCCTGACCGAATTCGTAGGGGAGGACGAGAGGAAGGTAGTTGGGGTTGTATCCGGGAAGGGAAGGATCGTTGCCGACATAGATGTGGACGCCGGGAGCGAATCGTCGCTCCATTTCTGGTTTTTGAATCGGGGTTTCACCGGCTGGGCAATTTCCGTCCGGGGCACCGGCGTAGCAGAAAGGATGGCCCATGGAACCAGTTCCCATGAAGTATCCAAGGTGATCATATACACCGACGGGTGCTCCGGGAAGACCCGCCTTTTCCATGAAGAGGGTGCTGTTGGGATTGTTGTCAACGAAGAGATCGTCGAAGATACCGCCTTCAATTTCACCGGCCTGGGGAATTCCGAAAGTTTCCCCGGCGTGAATGGTGCTGACACCGAAATCAACCTGCTGGCGGGATCCACCCATCGCTTTAACGGGAACGATGGGAGGTGTGGTCTGAATAAACCCACCCAAGCCCTTGATGGGATCACCGGGAATGATTTTGACATTGTAAGTGCCGGGAAGGAGGGCCGTAGGGGGAGTGGCGGGGTCGCCATCGAGATCCGCCGTACGGATTTCATAGTAGCCGGGTTCGGGGCCGGAAAATACGCCTCCCCATTCATCCGGCGGTACCGTGTAAGGTTGCTGCCAACCCTGAGCCAGGAGATTATCGCTGTTGAATTTTCCGGTGGTGACTTCGGCGAGCTTCTGGGTAAGAGTGGCGTTCCAGAGTTCGACCGTAACGCCGTGCATGGTTCGCTCCTCTCCTTTTTCCCAAGTGCCATTGGGAGTCCAGGAACCCATTTTCAGATTTTCATCAAACACATACCCATCGATGACGATCGCCTGAGTGGGGACCGGCTCGATATACAGATCGGCCTGGTAATTTGCCGTGTACCACTGGAGGTAGCGATTCTTCGCGTTGTGGGTTACCGAATATGGCACTCCGACATCAATACACGACGGATCGGTGGGCAGGCAATTGGGATCGAAGGTGTACGAGGCATTGGGATAATAATTTTCCGTGATGATGGAGCCGCAATAGCCGGGGGGAAGTTCCACATCGACGAACCCCAGGACTTCGATTTCGGGGAGAGTGTCGAAGTTGTACCACCCGTTGGCATCTGTAACCGTGGTCTTCTTGATGCTGCCACTCTTGTAACGAATATTCACCGTAACTCCGGGCATGGGGGTAGGCGGGTTCGTGGAATTGTCATACACAAATCCCTGACCCCGGGCGAAGAATCGGGGGACGAGAGGACTGATTTCGACCGTAGATCCTGGGAATACGGCGGCCTGGGCCTCCACCCAGACATACTTCAGTCCGAGATCGGTATAAAAGAGTTTGTAACTGCCGGGAGGAACATTGTCGAACTGGTATTCACCGGTTACAGGATCCGCCTCGACGGTGGCGATGGGCTTGACGGGGGTAACTTCCATGAAACTGTAGAGAACAACCAATCCGTCCGTTATTGCGGTGTTGGCCGATACCCCGGGATGCAGGGGGGGAATGAGGGCTTCTTCGGGAGCGATCGGATCAAAGGCGAGGTCGGAATCGATCATGAAACCATGAATGGTGCCCGTGCCTGCGCTGGGGGGAAGTTGACCCATTTTTTCGACGAAGCCATGCCAGATGAGATATCCCCCCGCTTCCGTGCCGGGATCGCCGGGGTAGAGTTTTGGATCCCATGCCTGGCCGCCTTCTTCTGTGGTCAGGGAATAGAATTCAGTCGTGGCATTAAAATCCAGGGGCTGTCCGGTCGTGGGATTGACGATAGGAAGAGGTGTCGTGCCATTGACATCATAAAGGTAGGCCGTGGAGGCATCGGAGGTGGCGATCACTTCCCCTGGGGGGAGATCGGTAAAATAATACAGTCCCGCCGTATTCGGGATCACCATCCCATCGGAGGTGGTGATAGAGGGCTGGGTTCCCGTAACCCCGGTGGCGAGTATGTCGCCATCGCTGTTGCGAACCGTCCAGGTGACGCCGTTGAGAGGTGGATCATCCGGGGCGTCGTCTTCGGAGTTGATGTAGTTGTCATAGAAAGAATACACGAGAAGATTGGCCCTGGGGAGCGGATCGGTCGTGGCTGCACCGGTCACTGGATCGGTGTAGAGCGGAGGCAGGTAAGCATTCGTAAGCAGACTGTCACCCTGATTCACGGTGAATTCACGGCTCGTGCAGTCATGATTCAGTGCAGAAAACATGACGACATAATCACCGGGGGCCGGGACATTGGCCGTCCAGTGGTTTCCTTTTACCGTGCCGTAGGTGATGAAAGCCCCACCGGAATGCTGGTTCTGCACCATCACTTTGGCGTCAAAGAGAGGGGCTGCGGTATCATAATTCGGCAATTTCGCCCCGGTGGCGGGGTCGATGATCTGTGAACCGGTGAAAATATCACCGCCGATGACCGCTGCCCCACTAACTTGAGCGTGAGCAGAATAAGAGAGGAGCGTGGTCGAAGTGACAGCGCATGCCAAGAGAGCATATTTTTTGAATTGCATTAGGGGTCTTCCTCCTGATAACTCAGGTAAATGGTTGTGATAACGAGAGTTATATTAGCACATAACCAGAGAATAGCAAGTCTTAAATTCGGAATATTTGGCAAATTTCTTACGATTTTTACCTATTAACTTAAGATATTCGCTGTGCGCCATAACTGGACCTCAATCCAGTCCTGAATCCGCAGCCCATTCAAATCACATAATAATGTCCGATAACGGTGATTTCCGGCCGCGGACCGGGGAAAAAACGAATAAAGAAGGATTTTCTGCTTGCTTTTTGGTCATTCGGGTGAATCATATAAATCAGTCGTTCATGAACGATGTGGGAAGAATTTTTACTTCTTAACTCTTGTCTATCAATAAAATATGATTCTTGACTTGATTTTGAAGGAAATATCGGTACACTGTGTATTGACGACATAAGCATTATGCCTATGCATGCACGCCCGAACCGGAATGCGTCTGTCAGAAAGAATCATCCGGTTAATCGGCAAGGAGGTCTAGATGCATTTGTTCAATAAGTTTTCCCCTCACTCGAGGACGAGTTGGCCGCTGTACTCTGGATTTCTCATTATGGCCTGCTGTTTTCTCGCCTTTACTCACCCGAGTGAGGGCGGTACTTTTACCTACGAAGTCAAAGCCCTCCTTCATTACCCCGTTGTGCAAAACGGTATAGTCTTGCCCGGCACCTCCGTCTGGGGTTTGCCCGATGAAGTGTTCCGACCCAGCGGACGGCTGATCCTCGACATCGACGCCGCAGGCAATGTTACCGGCGCCACTCCCCTCGATCCGGTCTGGGGATTGGGCACGCTGCAAGGGCAACGACTGTATGCCATGCACAATTCACAATTTCAGATCATGAACGGATCCTGGGGAACGCCGACCAACACGGTGGCCCCCATCACCGGGGGGACGGTGAATCTCATGAATACTTTTCTGGGAGATTTTTCCGGCCTCGTTATTGTCGATGGTTTCATTCAGGATGGTAATTCCGGCAATGGCTTCGATCTGACCAACGGATTAGGGCTGGATGGTAAATTTGAATTCACCGCCGTCAGCCCGGCGGGAATTTCTTATGCCTTCCGGGCCAAGGGAACCAACACCGGCGCGGGGACGGGCTGGCATGGCCTTTCGTTCGATGTGGGTGACATTTCCTACACGCACGGCACGGATACGGCATCGGTGGGTCTGGTTGGAGTGGTTCCGTACAGCGTCTTTCTTGACACCACAAGGCAATCATTTTTCTTCAATCAGGAAACGCTATTGCTGGGATTCCCGGCTGAGTGGTTTGCCTTGGGACGGAGCATCGATTCCTTCACGGGTCACATCGATTCTTCAGGCAACTTCATCGGAAGCGCTCATTTCGCTGGCATTGATTTCACCAACTTTGACTTCACCACCTCCAATGGCCACTTCAATGATGGCAACTCCGAAATTTTCAATGTGGGCTGCAACGGGCTGGCTCCGCAGGACACTTTTTCCATGGTTCTAACCGACAGCACCGGCAATTTTGATTTCATTCTCACCGGAACCCTTCTGGAGCAAAGCGTGGTTCCGTGCCCCAGCCCCATTATCTGCACGGCTGACTGCGCCCCGATCGACGCCCAGGGTTTCTATGGCGATGGCCAGATCAACATTATCGATCTCATCACTCTCATTAATCATTTCGACACTGATTACCCGCCGTGCGACTTTGTCCCCATCTTTCCCGATGGAACCGTCGGCGACGGAGTGGTGAATATTTCTGATCTCATCACCCTCATTAATAACTACGGCCCCTGCCCCGCCCCTTGATGAGGGATCGCTGATCGCGGCTGCATTTTCTGACGCACTCCGCCGGGAATCCCCAAAAACATCGCCAGACGCCGTTTCACCCTACAATACCCTCCGTCTTTCGCTTTTTGCGTGCGCTTTCTCTCCCATCGCCTCCCGGCGGGTGCGATTCGAGTCAAGCCCTACCCGGAGATGTTGCAATGAGTTCTTCGCCGAAGTATCCGGGGGTTCGAATCACCACCAACGGAAACACCCTGGTCGCCCTCCACACGGAGGCCCGCATCACCGATGGCGGCGTGTTCTACCCCATTACCCCTTCTACTGAAATGGGGGAGTTGTATCAGTTTTCCTGCGCGGAAGGAAAACTCAATGTCTATGGACGATCCCGTCTCGCCATCGAAGCCGAAGGCGAACATGCCGCTCAGGGAGGAGCCATCGCCCTCTCCACCACCGGCATGCGGGTGGTCAACTTCACTTCCGGGCAGGGACTGGTGTACGGCATAGAGCAGTATTACCACGCGCCGGGAAAACTCTCCACCATGGTTCTTGAAGTGTCCGCCCGCGCTCTCACCAAACATGCCCTCAATGTGCATTGCGGACACGATGATGTGTATGCCGTGCTCGATACCGGCTGGATTATGCTCTTCGCCAAGGACGCCCAGCAGGCGGCGGATCAGGCCCTCATTATTCGCAAGGTAACGGAACTGTCGCTCACGCCCGGCATTAACATTCAGGATGGCTTCCTCACTTCGCACCTCGAACGCACCTTCCTGAAATGTGAATCGGAATTAATGCGAGCGTTTCTCGGAGCGCCGGATGATGTCATTGAGTGCCCAACTCCTGCCCAACGGGAATTGTTCGGTCCCACGCGAAGGCGTGTGCCAAGGATTATCGATCTTACCCGTCCCCTGCTCATCGGCCCGGTACAGAACCAGGAACACTACATGAATGGAGTGGTGGCGAGGCGGAATAATTTTGCAGAGCCAATTCTCGGGTTCCTCGAAGACGCGTATTCGGAATTTGCAAAACTCACCGGTCGATCCTATGGACTGGTCACAAAATACCGCACCGATGACGCCGAAATCGTGTTCGTCACCCTCGGCTCGGCGGCGGAGAACATTGAAGCGGCGGTGGATCATCTGCGCCGGGAGCGGGGAGCGAAAGTCGGCTCGGTGCATATCAATGTCCTGCGCCCCTTCCCCGAGGCCGCCGTAGTCAAGGCGCTGGCCGGGAAAAAGGCGTGCATTGTGTTGGAGAGAACGGATGAAGCATTGGCGGGGGACAATCCATTAACCCGGGACATCCGAACCGCCCTGGCAAAGTCCTGTCATCACCGGGATTTCCCCCGCCGCCCCGAACTCCCGGAGATTACCCACGATGACATGCCCCGTCTGTTCAGCGGAGTGTATGGCCTGGGTTCGCGCGATTTCCGGCCCGAACACATTCTGGGGGCGTATGAATATGTCGCGGAAAGCCGATGTCGCCAGGACGGGCAGAGCGCTTCCGATGGCGTAACTTCATTTTTTCTTGGGGTTGATCATCCCTATTCCGTGGTTTCCGATGAATCGCCTTCTTTGCTGCCGGATGGAGCGATCGCCATCCGCCTCCATTCCATCGGGGGTTGGGGCATGATCACGACGGGTAAAAATCTCGGCGAAGTCATCGGCTCGATGGGTGAAGCGGTGGCAGCCCGCGAGCATGCGGTGGATGAGCAGGGCAAACCCCGGGAGGTTTTGCACATCAGCGCCAATCCCAAGTACGGCTCGGAGAAAAAAGGTGCTCCCACTTCCTACTTCCTCGTCGTCGCTCCGGAACGGGTGCGGGTGAATTGCGATCTCCGACATATTAACACCGTCCTCTGCTGCGATCCCAAAATTTTTCTCCATGCCAACCCGTTGGATGGACTTTCCGAAGGGGGAGCGTTCGTCTGGGAATCTGATGAAACGCCCGCAAAAGCATGGGAGCGCATTCCCCGCAAACATCGACAGGAAATTCTCGATAAAAATATCCATGTGTTCATTCTCAACGGCTTCAAAATCGCCCGCGACGCCACCAACCGCCCCGATCTTCAACTGCGCATGCAGGGCAACGCTTTTCTCGGCGCATTCTTCTGCGTCTCAAGTTTCCTCAAAGACTACAAAATTGATTCGGTCCATTTCCGGCAGGTGGTCCATGCCCAGTATGTGAAAAAATTCGGGCGTTTCGGGCGGGCCGTGGTCGAGTCCAACATGGAGGTCATGACTCAGGGCTTTGAAAATACCGTGGAGATCACCTACGGCACGATCGACGCCCCCGACCGTTCTTCCATGAAAGGATCGCCTCTTCTTCCTTTGGGAGTGAATGGAGCTGTGAACGGAACCGTTCCCGGCAAAGAGGAACCGAAGCGCACCCCCATCCAGTCCGTCGATTATTTTGATGCGGAGTTCCGGGCCGGTCTGGGTTACAACCAACCCGCCTCCGCCCTCGCCTCCGTGGGTGTGGTCGCCGCCGCCACCGGTGCTACGGCCTCAAAATATGTTGCTCGTCGGCAAACGCCCGTCTTCATCGCAGAAAACTGCACCCAGTGCATGAAGTGTATTGCCGCCTGTCCCGACACCGCCATGCCCAACACCGCCCAGTCCGTAGGCACGGTGCTCGAAACCGCCATCCGAAATTATGTCTCGGGCGTGCGCCAGCGCGATGCCCTGCTCAATGATCTTCCCGCCCTCGAAACGGCAATCCGGGGCAGCATGATGGAAGCAGTGGGAGAAAAAAATGATACCCCCTTCGCTGATCTTGCTCTGGAAGTAATCGCCTCCCGCAACGAAGTGAACGACACCACGAAGCAGGAATTGGACTCCATCCTCTCCATCATTCCCATGGCGTTCACCAAAAGTCACGCCATCTTCAAATCACAGGAGAAGAAAACCCCGGGCGCGGGCGGCCTCTTCTCCATCTTCATCTCCGATCGCTGCAAGGGATGCGGCGAGTGCGTGGTGGAATGTGGCGAGCACGAAGCCCTCCGCATGGAACCCGATGGGGAAAACCTCAACGCTCATCACGCCTCCACCCTCGGCTTCCTTGACCAACTGCCGGAAACCCCCGACCAGTTCCTCGGCCTCTACGATCCGGAACATCCCGAAGACTCCAAAGCCGCCGTCCTGCGCAATCACCTGATGACCCGCCGCAACTACGACGCCCTGGTCAGTGGCGATGGGGCCTGCGCCGGATGCGGCGAAAAAAGCGTCCTGCGGGCCGTGGCCACTGTTACCGAGGCCTACATGCGTCCCCTCTTCCACGCCAAAGCCCAGCGCCTGAAGGTCATCGCCGAGCAACTCGAACACGAAGGAGTAACCCGACTCGAACACCTGCATCAGGAACATCCCGGCCAATACAAACGCTTCCTCCGCGCTGCCGCCCACCTGCTTTTCGATCTCGGCGGCGACTCCGAGAAAGACATGGATGACCGTCTGAAGCAGTATGGTCTCATCACCGAACAGAACATCATCGATAAACTCACCCAGGCCTTGCGCGAAGATGCCTACCGCCACCAGGATCTCCAAACCCTCGAAGGTCGCCTCGCCAACGGCATGGCCGTCATGGCCATGGGCGCCCACACCGGCTGCAACACCGTCTATGGTTCCACTCCCCCCAACAACCCTCACCCCTATCCCTGGATGAACTCGCTTTTCCAGGATGGCTCCACCATCTCCTGGATCATGGGGGAAAGTTTTATTCTCGACCACGCCCGCATTTCCATCGCCCCCGAACGACTCGCCTGTGCCCTCCTCCGCAGCGAAGGCAAAGTGATGACAGATGAAGAGTATTACACCCTCACCCATCTCTCCGATTCCCATATGACCGACCAGGAAATCCGTGAACTCCCCCGTGTGTGGGGCATCGGGGGCGACGGCGGCATGGGCGACATCGGGTTTCAGAATGTTTCCAAGGTCGTCCTCCAAAACCGCCCCAATGTCCAATTGCTCATGCTCGACACCCAGGTCTATTCAAATACCGGCGGCCAAAACTCAGACTCCTCCCCCCTTCCCGGCGGCTTCGACATGAACCAGTTCGGAGCCGCTTCAGAAGGCAAACTCACCGAAAAAAAATCGCTCGCCGAAATCTTCACCGTCGGCCACGGATCGCCCTTCGTCGCCCAGGTCTCCATGGCCAATGCCGCCAAACTCTATAAGTCTCTCCTCGACGCTCTCTGCTATCGGGGAACCGCCTTCCTCCAGTGCTTCACCACCTGCCAGCCCGAGCACGGCGTCCCCGATGATCACGCCACCGTGCAGGCCCAGCGCATCCGAGATTCCCGGGGCATGCCCGAATTCGTCTTCAATCCCCAAACCGGGGAAGATTATGCTCTGGCCCTCGACCTCAAAGGCAATCCCACCCCCGAGCGCGATTGGTGGAATGCCCGCTATCCGGGCACAAAGGAGCCATTCGCCTACACCGTCGCCCATTGGGCCGCCACCGAGGCCCGCTTCCGTCGTCACTTCAAAGATGTTGCCGAAGAAGACGCCTTGAATTTGATCCCCCTCGACGACATGCTCCTCCGCCTCACTCAGGATGATGTCATTCATCGCCGTCACCTCGATCCCAATCACCGCGCCTACATTCCCACCTTTGGCGTATTCATAAAAGCGGAGCGCGTCGATGGCCGCATCGTCCATCTCTCCCTCTCTCGCCAGATGGTACTCTTCTGTGTGGAGCGGCGAAAATCGTGGCGACTCCTTCAGAGTCGATCGGGCATCATCAACCGCGAATACCAGGCCCAGCGTTCCCTGCTGAAGAAGGTAGATGCCGATGAAATCGCCCTCGATGAATTCCGTTTCTCTGCCCGTACCCTCTTTAACGCCGAATTGAATACGCCGGAAGATAAAGCGCCTGCAAAACGCAAACCCCGGCCGGCCGTAATCGCCAAATAAAAAAACAAATCACCGAAACGGAAAGCCCGACGGTCGACTATGGCCGTCGGGCTTTCAATTGCCTGAGTCGCCAGAGCCGCCGCAATCTTGCCCACGAGGCGTGTGCGACAATCCGGTGCTCATGGCGCCGGGATGAGGTCCCGGCTTGATCCAGATCAATTCATCATCACCCTCAAGCATAATACGAATTGAACAAAAATCAAGAAAAATTTTACGATTTTTCGTAGGTCGGGATTCATCCCGACGACTCATCACTGAACCCCGATTCGCAGACCGCTTCACCCCCACCGCTCCCGCAGAATCCGCACCGCCTCTTCCTCCATCGTAATCCCCACCGATCCTTCCATCGCCCGCTCGAATCGCTCATCATCAAACGAGCCATCCAACTCCCCCAGCCACCGCTTCGTCGCCCGCATCACCCGTATCCCCTTTTCACTCAACATTTTAGCATGCGCCAGAGCCGCTGGCTCCACATCATCCGCCGCATCGAAACACCGATACACTAACCCCCGCCGCACCGCCTCCCGCCCGTCGATCAACATCCCTCCCAGCAGCAATGACCGCGCCGACCCATCCCCCATTGCCTGGCTCAACGGCGGAATATTCACCGCCGGCGATACCCCCACCCCATGCACCGGATATCCCGCCTTCGCCTCCGCCGCCATGAACACAAAATCGCACGAACTGATCAAAGCACATCCCCCTGCAATCGCATGCCCCGCCACTGCCGCCACCACCGGCTGATCCAACCGCCGCAGTCCCCGGCACACCCCGCTCAAGCGACGCAGATACTCCCCCATCAATTCCGGCTCCTTCGCCGCCGCTTTTAAATCAAACCCCGCACAAAACGCCTTTCCCACCGCCCGAATCACCACCGCCCGCACCCCTTGATCCGCCCGAATCTGCTCCAATCCTGCTTCCAACCCCGTAAACAATCCCACCGACATCGCATTTCGCCGGTCAGGATCGTTCAAAGTCAGCATCGCCACCGACCCATCCAATTCAAATTGCACCAAATCTTCAAATGTGGCCATACAAACCATTGTAGGGGAAGAATGGGCGATTCCCGCCTCTCATCCCTGAAATTGGCAACGAATGCTCACCAATCGAACCTCATCCCTATTTGCCGGTACACTAATCTGTCCGGATCGTGCCCCTCCTCTCCCTTTCCTAACAGGATTCTCCCATGTACCGCATTCGCTTCAGTCAAATCATTCTCATCGCCCTGCTCCTCACCTTCATTCCCATGGTTCCCTCCACTTCTGCTGCTCCCCCTTCTGCAAAAGACCTTCAGGCCCTGTCTGGCAAAATGCAGGCCTATTGGGAGAAAAATCAGGAAGCCGGCCTCAGCCAGGAGAAAATGATGGAAGGCCTTGCTCAAATCGTCAAAGAATCGCTCGGCGATCTCGATTTCTCCGACATGTCGGCCGAAGACATCGGCAACCTTCAGATGTTCATCGGTGTCTCCCCCGATCTCCAGACCCTCGCCGCCGATCGCCTCTCCACCCTCGCCTCGGAAAAAACTGTGGAAGGCGCCGCTGCCGCGATTACCCGTATCGGGATGATGCAGGACGATCCCACCGAAGCCACCAAACTCGCATTGCGTCACCCCAAACTCATTGAGGCCATCAAAAGCGGACAGGGCGGCGAATTATTCTGGATGGTGGGCATGCTTGAGGAAAAAGACCTCACCCCTCTCGCCGAAGAACTCCTTGCCCTCGGCGACATCATCTCCCCCGATCTCTCCCCCGAGGTTCTCATGGGCATGAGTGAATACCCCTCGATTCTGGCCAAACTCGGCGATCGGGTCCCCGCCGCCAAAGTCGAAACCATCCGCATCAAACTCTACGACACCATGCTCGCCGCCGCGAAGAAATCCGAAGACTCCGATTTTGCCGAACGAATGGAAAGCGTCGCCCGCTTCCTCAACGGGGCCGCCGCCCGGGGACAACTCATCAACCACACCGCCCCGGCCCTTGCTTTCACCTGGTCAAACGGCCCCGATGATTTCAAAACCCTCAAGGATCTCCAAGGCAAGGTGGTCATCCTCGACTTCTGGGCCACCTGGTGCGGTCCCTGCGTGGCCAGTTTCCCTGAAGTCCGCAAACTTCAGAAACACTACGAGGGCTATGATGTCGCCATCATCGGCGTCACCAGTCTCCAGGGTAAGCACTATCCCGGCGATGGCCCCCCCGTGGATACCGAGGACGATCCCGACAAAGAATATTCTCTTATGAAGCAGTTCATGGGCAAAAAAGACATGACCTGGAATGTCGCCTTCTCCAAAGAAGAAGTCTTCAATCCCGACTACGGCGTCCGCGGCATCCCCCATCTCGCCATCATCAGCCCCGAGGGTAAAGTCATCCACAACGGTCTCCACCCCTCATCCCCGCTCGAGGAAAAAACTGAAAAAATCGACGCCCTCCTTAAAAAGGCCGGCCTCCCCGCTCCCGTCCCCCCGCCTGCCGCTCAAGAGGATGCAGACGAGAAAGACTAATCCCCTTTACTCGCACGCTTCTCGTCCGTGCAAAACAAGAAACCCAGCCCACAAAAACCCTCCCCCTCTGGGGGAGGGTTGGGGAAGGGGAATTGAAGGATATTCATTGAGTGCCGACTACGCCCCCTACGGACACGCCCCAAACGCATTCAACACCGCCACCAGATCATCAATATTCACCACCCCATTCCCCCCCGGTGGGGTGATATCCGCAGCACAACCTGCACACGGCCCGAAAGCATTCAGCACCGCCACCAGATCATCAATGTTCACCACCCCATTTCCTCCCGCTGGAGTGATGTCGCCCGTGCAGGAAGGGATGCCAGGGCTATTGAGGAGGACGGAGACAGAGCCGCCGGTGGGATTGGGATCGTTGTTCACGGTGATCACATCGCTGGTACCGTCGTCATCGAGGTCGGCAGTGACCACAAAATTCGGATCCGCTCCCACGCTGAACGAGATCGGTGCACTGAACACCACCCCACCACCAACTTCGACAAGGTTCTCCAACGCCTGAACAGACGGGCCAAGGATGGGGTCATCGGCAGCGACGATCAAATCAAGATCAAGATCACCGTCGAAATCACCCACATCAACCGCTCTCGGAGAGTTTCCGATGGCAACCGAGAATGCCGGGTCGAAGGTACTGCCGCTCAGGTTAAGGATGATAGACACCGTCCCATCGCCGTTGGCCGAGGCAAAATCAGGGAATCCATTCCCATCAAAGTCGCCGACGGCTGCATCGACGGGAGACGAACCTACGGGAAGAGTGGCCGATACGGCAAACACTCCCGGGCCAACCAGAACGATCTGGTGCGTCACCACCGTAAGGGTATTGCCCTGACCATCGGTGATCACCAGATCGAGATCCTTGTCGCCATCGACATCGATGGGATCGATGTCAAGAGGAGCAAACCCCAGAGCAAGGGTCTGCCCCAGAACAAAAGTTCCGGGTGATCCAAGTTGATTATCCAGGACCACAAGATTGTTTGCCCCGCCATTTCCCACCGCAATATCGTCGAGTCCATCGAGATTGAAATCACCTATGGCAAGAGAAAGAGGAGCTTCGCCCGCGGCCATGGAGAAAACAATCGGAGGATTGAAGGTTCCCTGACCACTCCCATCATTCATGAAAATCATGATGCTCTCATCCCCGGCATTGGTCACAACCATGTCGTGAAAGAGATCGCCATTCAATTGACCAATGGCAATGCCGGTGGGATTGCGACCGACATTAATCACGGGCTGGGGAGCCAGGCCGAGCCAAGTACCACCAGCATCGGTGCCGTTATTGCGGAAAATCTGAACGCTGCCGTTGAGTAAGGGATCGGCTCCGGGAATGACCGCTGCGACATCGGTGGTGAAACCTGGACCAAATATGGGAAGCCCGTCCGAGGTATCGAGATTCCCCACGGCAACAATATTCGGGGGACCGGCAGAAATGGTCACACTGGGAGGATCGAACTTGATATTGCCGGAATCACCAGTGAACTCCAGTGCTCCCATATCGACAATGGGGGCAGTTCCCGCTCCGGTGTCCAGAGTTCCCGGATCATCGAGAAACCGGGGGTTACTGAGGAGGTCAAGCGGCGTCGGCTCGAGGATATTTCCATCACCATCGAGATCGGTGGTATCGGCAGGAACCCCGGCATTGTCCCCCGCATCAAGACAGGGTGAACCGGGCTGGAGGGACAGATCATCATCGGCTGTGCCGGGAATCGCGTCCGGACCAAGAGGATCGACGAAAAGGGGATCGAGATCGATATTCCCCCCGCCATCGATGGATCCGGTGCCGAGGCCTCCCTGCATATTGCTGTAGTTGATCGTGGGAGTGCTGATGAAGAGATTAAGAATCTCGTCCGGTGTATCTCCCCAGAGGATGCAGTTGGTTACAACCGGAGTACTCGCAGCATTAAGTATCCCCCCACCGCTGTCAATCGCCGAATTCCCGCTGAAGGTACAGTTGGTAATCGAGGGATTACTGGAGGTGTCATTAATCATCCCCCCGCCCGCCGTTGTCGCCGAATTCCCGTCGAAGGTGCAGTTCGTAACGACCGGGCTGCCATTGGTGTCATTATACATGCCGCCCCCGAACGCAGCCAAGTTTCCCCTGAAAATACAGTTGGTGACGATCGGGTTGCTGCCCAGAAAATTGTTCATTCCGCCACCATCGCTGGTGACTGTATTCCCGCTGAAAGTGCAGTCGGTTAGGGTTGGACTGCTGTGATCATCATTATACATTCCCCCCCCGAAGTCGGCCGTATTTCCACTGAAAGTGCAGTTGGTGATGGTGGGATTGCTGCCCAGATAATTGTTCATCCCTCCACCATCATTTGTGGCTGTATTTCCACTGAAGGAGCAATTGGTGATGATGGGGCTGCTGCCGGTGTTATTGTACATTCCCCCGCCAACATCTGCCGAGTTCCCGTTGAAAATGCAATTGTTAATAGTCGGATTACTCTCTGAACTGAACATGCCTCCCCCAGCGATGGCCGTCCCTCCCGTGACCGTGAACCCCTCCAGAATCGAACCCGCCCCCTCCCCATTGATGCAGAGAACCACACTGTCACCTAACCCAGTTCCGTCAAGAATCGTATCCACGGGATTCCCACTGGAGCTATGAAGATTGATCGCCCTACCCCCAAAATTAATCAACTCGGGGTAAGTTCCCGGAGCCACAATGATTTCACTCCCACTAAGTGTTGAAGCGATGATCGCTCCCTGAATGGTTGAATAAATACCGGGAACATTGCGGATGGTAGAACTCGAATCGATCTGTCGCTCGTACGCGCCCATGTCCACAATGGAGGCAATGCCGTTCCCGATGTCCTTCATAGTAGCATCGTCAATAAAGCGGGAATTGCCATCCAGATCGGTGGTGATTCCCGTCAGACCGGCTGCACTATTGTTCCCCGCATCAGTCGATGGTGAACCGGAAGCCAATCGCAAATCATCATCCGCAGTGCCGGGAATCCCATCCGTCCCCAGAGGATCGATATAGAGAGGATCGAGATTGAAGTTCCCCCCACCGTCAATGGACCCGGCCCCGAGACCGCCCTGCACATTGCTGAAGCTGATGGTAACAGTGCTGGATGCAGTCATCATCTCATCTGGGCTGTCGCCCCAGAGAATGCAGTTGGTGACTGTCGGGGCGCTGCTAAATCCACTGAACATTCCGCCGCCGCTTATGGTGGCAGCATTCTCACTGAATGTGCAGTTGGTGAGAGTCGGGCTGCTGCCATCATTGTGCATGCCCCCACCTTGCTCGGCCGAGTTCCCGCTGAAAGTGCAGTTGGTCACTGTCGGGTTACTTGAGGAATTGGACATTCCTCCGCCGTGAATAGTCGAGTTCCCGCTGAAGATGCAGTTGGTGAAGATCGGGCTACTGTTATTGAAATTGGCTACACCTCCACCGCTGGTAGTGACCGTGTTCCCAATGAAGGCGCAATTGGTGATGGTCGGGCTGCTTCCTTCGTTGAACATACCCCCGCCAAACAATTGACCGTTCCCGAGGCGGTCATGCCCGGTGCCACCTGTAATCGTGAACCCCTCCAGAATCGTCCCCGCCCCCTCCCCGCTGATGCAGAGCACCACACTGTCACTTAAACCAGTCCCGTCGATGATCGTATCCGCCGGGTTTCCACTTGAACTGTGTAAATTGATCGCCTTCCCACCAAAATTGATCACTTCATTGTAAGTTCCCGGAGCCACGATGATCTCATCCCCGCTCATCGCCACCTTGCTGATCGCCGCCTGGATCGAGGCGACATCTGACGGCACATTGATAATGATCGGACTTGAATGAACCTGCCGTTCATAAGCTCCCATATCCACAATGGGAGCAACACCGTTTCCCGTATCCCCAACTCCAAAGTCGTCAAAAAAGCGGGGATTCCCATCCAGATCGGTCGTGATGCCCGCAAGATCAGGGGCAGTATTGTCCCCCGCATCGGTGCTTGGAGAACCTGAGGCCAGACGCAGATCATCGTCCGCCGTTCCAACAATGCCATCCAGACCCAGTGGATCGATGAAGAGTGGATCAGTAAAGATGTTCCCGCCGCCGTCTAT
>CAZLXE010000035.1:0-17899 GCA_964563005.1 uncultured Isosphaeraceae bacterium | reverse complement strand
CGCCTCCTCCCCGAAATACTCCTCCGTACACCCCCCCCGCGTCACCACCACCGGCAAGCCCCGCACCGCCGCCTCCATGCTCGCCAGCCCCGGCGTTTCATACCAACTCGGGGCGCAGTGAACCCGATGCCGCAAATATTGTCGATACACTTCCCGCAACGGAAGAGGCCCGGCCAGGCGCACCGATTCATCCGCCTCCCTCTTACACGCCCGCAGATAGCCCCGGCTGAACCGTCCCGCCCCCCCCACCAGCGTCAGCCGGATTCCTGTTCCCTTGAGCGCCCGAATGAGCATCAACTGATTCTTTCGCGGCTCAATCCTCCCCACACACAACACCCCCCCACCCTCGGTTCCAAATTTCATAGAGTCAATCATCCTCGTCTCCACCCCGTTCGGCACCACCTGAGCAGGCGTACAATCTCCAAACCGTTCCGCGAGCACATTCGCCTCCGCCCGGCTGTTCGGCAAAACAATATCCACCCGATCAAGCAATTTTTTCACTGATCCCGAAAAACTCCACCTGGGTCTCGAAACCCGCCCCTCGGCAATTGATGAAAGAGCATGGGCGCACGATCGTTGCAGAAGCCGGGCGTTCTGATACGCCGGGTATCCCACCCCCCGCGCCACCCGTCCCTGCAACCCTTGACGACCCTTTCGATCAAACTCATCCATCGGCCACCAGATCGTACTGAGCGCCACCGGCACCCCCGCCCGCTTCACCCGCACCGCCAGAGGCACATTTTCCCACAACCGATCCAGATGAAACAGATGCACCACATCTATCCCCGAAAGTTGAGGGTGTGGATTACTCGTCATTTCCACCTGCACCCCCCGTTCGCGCAGGGCCGCTGCCGTCTGGAGAATCTGCACCGTGTCTCCGCCCGGAAAGCGTCGCAGGGTTCGTCGCACCATCCACAATGCCCGAATGATCGTCATGGAGTGGTCGCTGCCGGAATAGTGCTTGGGGGTGCAAACGCAGGGCTTTCCATCCGCCCGGTCGCCAACACTTCCCCAATGCGCCTTGCCGCCTGCCCATCGCCGTACACCATGCGGGGCGCCGCCATCGTTGCGTATGCTTCAGTATCGGTAAGGAGTTTGAGAGCGGCTTCGACGATTGCTTTCCGCTTCGTCCCCACCAATCGGGCTGCCCCCGCCTCGACTGCCTCCGGTCGTTCCGTGGTCTCCCGCATCACCAGTACCGGCGTCCCCAGCGTCGGCGCTTCCTCCTGGATACCCCCCGAATCCGTCAAAATCAGGTGCGCCCGATCCATCAGCCCCACCATCTCTCCGTAATTCACCGGCTCAATCAACTTAATCCGCTCCACCCCCCCCAATATCTCCATCACCGGCCCCCGCACCTTCGGGTTCAAATGCACGGGATACACCAGCCCCACCTCGCCACATCGCTCCGCAATCTCTTTGAGAGCCAGGCAGATATTTTCAAACGACTTCCCGAAACTCTCCCGTCGATGCGCCGTCACCAGAACCAGTTTCTCACCCCCGGAAAAATCCCCACTTGATGCCTCGACGGCTCGATGCCTCGATGCCTCTCGCTCCCTCATCCACAACAGCGCATCAATCCCCGTATTCCCCGTCACAAAAATCGTCGCCTCATCCACCCCTTCCTTCAACAACGCATCCCGCGCCCCTGCCGTCGGGGCGAAATGAACATCCGCCACCACCCCCGCCACCCGCCGATTAATCTCCTCCGGAAAGGGCGACCACTTGTCCCCCGTCCGCAATCCCGCCTCCACATGGGCCACCTGAATCCCATGCATGAACGCCGCCAGCCCCGCCCCCGCTACCGTGCCGGTGTCTCCCTGCACTACCACCACTTCCGGCTGCCGTTCTTCCAGCACCGGATGCAACGCCAGCATCAGCCGTCCGAAAAATTCCGAGGGATGCTGATCCGGCTGCATTAAATTGAGATCAATCTCCGGCACAATTTCAAACTGCTCCAGCGTCATGTCCACCATCTCCCGGTGCTGCCCCGTACTGCACACACAGAGATCAATATCCTCCCGCCGATCCAATTCTTGAATCACCGGCGCCAGCTTGATCGCCTCCGGCCGCGTGCCCAGAACCACCATCACCCGCCTCACGAAACCGGCTCCAGATGAAAACGCCCTCGCTCATCCCGCACCACCCGCACCACGGCCTTCCGGGGGTCCGGCTCGTGATCCAGCACCAGCCGCCATCCCTCCGCAGACGCTTTTTCAAACAGTGATGCCTTGGTCTTCATATTTTCGTGCGGCAGCATGTCATACCCCATGGAAAACGCCGCCCCCCCATGATTAATTGTCGGGCACACATCACCCGGAAAACACACCACCCCCTCCCCATCTTCAAACCGCACCGCCTGCTGTCCCCAGGTATGCCCCGGCACCGGAAACACCGAAAGCCCCGGCAGGATCTCCGCCGCCCCCTCCACCAGTTCCACCTGCCCCGCCACCGGATCGAGATGATTCCGCAGATAGGTTTTCGTCATCGTCGATTTATTCGCCAACGCATCTTCCCATTCAACTCGTTGCACAAATATCTTCGCGTGAGGAAAACTGCTCACCGCTTCGCCAGACTTATCAAAATGCGTCAATCCCCCCGCATGATCAAAATGCAGATGCGTCACGATGATCGTTTCGATCGAATCCGGAGCCACTTCGACCTCTGCCAATGCATCCAGAATCGTCCGATCCTCCAATGCAAATATGTCCCGCTCCTTCTCTCTCCATTTCCCGCCATACCCCGTTTCCACCAGCACTTTTTTACCCTCAATTTCCATATACAAACAGTTGGTTTGCAGCAAAATTCGATTCTTTTCATCACTTTTCGTCATTTTTTCCCACAAAACCCGGGGCACCACCCCGAACATACTCCCCCCGTCCAGTCGGAACTCCCCTGCCTGCAACAACTTATATTTCCACGCCTGACCCATGCCTCAAGTGTACCCCGCCCCCCCAAAGTATGCACCCTCACCAAAGTTATGTCATTTCTCAAACTGTACAAATGCTCCGCCGGGCGAATACCACGCCCCCCAATCCCCACAGGGCTGCCCCCATTCCCAGCAGAATCCCCAGGTTCACCCACGGCACGCCTCCTCCACTCAGAATCTCTGCCGGCTGAAAGTAATGCAGAACACTCAGCCAACTCACCATATTCGCCGGCTCCCAGAACTGAGCCAGAAAATTCAACAGAAAAGATGCCAGCACCACGGTGAAGATGGTGGCGATGGCCCTGGCTCGTCGCTCGCTGAGGGCGGAAATGAAGTAGGCCACGCCGCCCGCCGCTCCATACAGGAGAAAGAGATTCAGCAGAACGATCGCGATTCGTCCCAGGGGGACGGGGTTTTCCAGCTGCAGGATCATTCCACTGACCAGATGTCCAAGTAAAGCCATGCTAACAATAAATGCGCCAGACGCCAGCCAGCCGATCGACTCCGCCATATAAACCTGCCACCGCGAGACCGGCCAGCCCAGCAGAATGTCAATCGTGCCCCGGTCGATCTCACCGGCCGGACAGCGGGTGCAGTGAATAATTTCATTCGCCCAGAGCAGAGTGAGAATGATGGGATGTACCCACAGCGTGGCCTGAATCATGGTGCCCGTGAATTCAGTCCCCACGCTCATGCCCAAAAGTCCGGACAGAAACTTACTCATGAACGGCATGGCTTCAAACAAGGTCGAGGCGATATCCTGAAAGTGGGGCAGCGTGAACCCCAGCAATATTTTCACGATGAACATGGCCAGCCCGAACAACAGTGTGGGCGCCCACGATTCCCGCCAAACCTTGAGCAGGAGTCCATGCATCATGTTGTTTCTCCTTCTCCATTTTTTCCTTGTTTTGTCTTATAGAACGCTCGGAATACCGTTTCCAAATTCGGCGGGCCGATGGTCATATCCTTGATTCCCTGCTCGACCGCCCACGCTACCAATTGTCCCGCTTCACCGTCCATCTCCAGCCACCAACGATGATTCTCCTGCCGCATGATGGTGACGCCCGGAGGGAGCGTGGAGGGATCAGCCGATGATGAGGTATCCGGATTGAACGCAAGAGAAATTTCCCGGCGGGCTTTCCTCTGCAGTTCACTGAGCGAAGCATCCGCGACGATCTTTCCTTCCCGCACAATCGCCACCCGGTCACACAACTGCTCCACCTCACTCAGGGTATGGCTGGAAAAAAACACCGTCCCTCCCGCATTGGCCCGCTCGCGCAAGACGGCCATCAGTTCATCCCGCATCAGGGGATCCAAACCGCTGGTCGGCTCATCGAGAATCAGCAGTTTCGGTTCGTGCGCCAGGGCGAGAATAAGGCCGAGTTTCTGGCGCATGCCCCGCGACATTTTTCGCACGGGGACATGGGGATCAAGATTAAATCGTTCCAGTAATGTTCCTCCCGAGACTGACAAGTCCATCCCCCGAATGGCGCCGGATAGGCGCAAGGCAATAGCCCCGGTCATCCAGGTATATAAGCGCAAATCACCCGGCAGATACCCGATGTCCCGTTTAATTTTGGCGCTCGCCCTGCGACAGTCATTGCCAAACACTTCCGCCCGTCCCTCATCCGCAGGGAGAAATCCGAGGAGAACCCGGATTGTCGTGGTCTTCCCGGCACCATTCGGCCCGAGAAAACCGAACAGCGAACCACCGGATACCGACAAGTTCACCCCATCAATTCCCCGGCGTGGGCCATAGTTTTTGGTTATTCCATTCGCCTGAATGACGCTCATACACACCGCCTCATGCCCCGTTTCCCATTTCTACCCTCTCGCCCGCAGCGGGTTGACCGTTTCATTTCCCCGGCCGGGAATGATGACATCTGCGATTTCAATGGCCTCTTTGAACGATTCCTGCGCTTTATCCAGATCAACACATGCTCCCAGGACTCGACCGCTGCGCAGATGTTCCGCCGTGGGGATGGCGTCGCCGGTCAGCAGAATGGTGGCAGAGGGAAGGGGCAGGAGCAAGCCGCAGGTTCCCGGTGTGATGCCGGGCAGGGGGAACAGATCGACTCCGGCGGCAAGGCGATCCGGGGCATCCTGACTGCGTTCCAGCAGTTCCCACTCGCGAGTGAAATGCGCTGTGAGTTCATCATCCCCAATTGCATCTGCTTCTTCCATTTTCGAGCGGATGATGGCTGCGGCAAACGCCCGTTCCGGTTCGTGAATGAGGACCCGGGCATGCTCGAACAACTCCACCCCCCGCCGATGTTCTCCATGAAACGAAGTGAGAAAAACCATCGAGACATCTTCAGGTCGCACCGGGGTTCGTTCCGTGAGTCGGGCATGGAGGACCGTATCAGGCAGTCCCGGATTTACCAGGATGTGGGTTTCCGCTCCGTTGCCCTCGGGTTTTGATGAAATCAGCACGGTGGTCGCATGACCGGAACGCACGGGTTCCGTTTCCTCCCACTGGGGATTCGCGGCGAGGGTGCCGATGGAAATAACGCGGTAAGACACAGACATGGGGGGAGAGTAACAGAGGGAGCGGTTCGGGGTTAGCGAAGAGTTCGGTGGTCAGGATAATTCCAGACCACCCGTCGCAAGGATGAATGCTGACCTACTCTATGTGTCGATCTTCCGCCAGGCCACGGAGGGGATTTCCCGGGGAGTTTGCTTTTTCCTTCATGCGGTCGATAACAACCTGGGGGACGATGGTGTGCAAGCGATCCAGATCGCCCCCTAACGCGGCGACCTGACGAATCAAACTGGAACTGGTGAAGGCATAGGTCTCGCCGGTTACGATGAATACGGTCTCTATATCCGCCACCTGGCGATTGGTGATGGCGAGTTGACATTCCACGGCGAGATCGGTGATATTGCGAATGCCCCGGATGATCGCCGCTGCTCCTACTTCCAGGGCGAAATCAACAGTTAATCCGGGATAAGGCTTAACGGATACGGGCGCTCCTTCGGGATTTGCCTGCATTAATTCATCCACGAGATTGGACACCATATCCAACCGCTCGGACGGGCTGAAGACGGCGGGTTTATCGGGGTTATGCCCGATGCCGAGGATGATCCGGTCGAAGAGACGGCGGGATCGTTGGAGCACATCGAGGTGCCCGTGGGTGATGGGATCGAACGATCCGACATAAATCGCCACATGCTGATTCATAGACGGGGATTGTAGGGCAAGTGGGAATGGTCAGGGGGAAGTGGATTTTGGCGATTCTTCTCCAACCCGCACAAAGCGACCTTTTCTCTACCAATTGCCCGATCAGGAGTTGCCATTTTCCCGGGGTATTGGATTCTTCATGGGCTTGAACACGACCCCCTTGGATCGGCCCCGTCTCGGTATGCCTCCCCGAACGGGGTCTTTTTTAGACCAACGAACGGCCAACCCCCTTCACCGTTCAACGCACGCGGCTCCCCGTTTTCGGGGAGCCGCCTGTGGTTTTGCGTTGAGGGGGGCAGGAGATCAGACGGTGGCGGCCACGGGGAAATCGATCTCGGTTTCGTTCACATGATTGAACAGGTTGGTGAAGGTGTTCACGGCAATGGCGCCGAGTACTTCGATCACGGCCGCATCATCGAACCCTGCATCCTTGAATTGCTGGAGTTGCTCATCAGTTACGAAACCCTGGGTTTCCAGGATGGCGAGGGTGAAGTCGATGAGGGCCTGATTTTTGTCATCCACGCCGTTGCCCTGACGGATGGTGAGAATGTTGTCCTCGGTCAGCCCGGTTCCCTGGGCGATCTTGGTGTGGGCGGCGAGGCAATACTCACAGTGATTCTTCTGGCCAGTGGTAAGGGCGATGGTCTCGTGTTCCTGCTCGGTGAGGGAGCCGGCTTTCACGCCGCCGGCAAAGCCCCTGAAGGCCTTGAGGACGCCTGCGTTATTGGCGATTCCCTTGAAAACGTTGAACTGCATGGCCTTGAGGGGGCCGTTCAGAATCTCGGCTCCCGGGCCGGTGTCCGTACTTGGATCGATGACATTCAATCGGGGCATGATGCGTTCCTTTCAGAAAAGGTGGTTTGGTAATTGTGGTGCAGGTCTTCAGGCCTTCACTCACTTTCATCCTGATAACGCCCCATTGAAGGCGCGCGATGAACATCTATCAACCCCCACCCTCGTCTTTTTATTCGGCGAGATTTCCCAGCCCGGCCTGTTCGAGAATCATGCGGAAGTTCTCTGAAAATACGAAGTTCTCTTCGGGAAAATCCAGGCCAGACATGTTCTGATCGAGATGGCTGAACATGAGATCGACTTGCCCGATGGGGATCCAGGTTCCAGATTCCTGACCATCATGTCGCATTCGCTTCACTTGTCCGGTGGTGGATGCCCCGGCCGCATCAATCCGTTCCAGTTCTGCTTCGTAGCGAATGGTCTCGCCGGGGAAGACATCCTGATCCAGCACCGCTTTTACCACTTTGGCGAGGATCACTTTTTCCCGGAAATGGTTGACCGAACCCACGAGGATTCCTGCCGTCTGGGCCATGCCTTCGAGCATCAGGGATGCGGGCATCACCGGAATCGCTCGACCATCGCCATTCTCAATCAGATGATCGTGGAGATGATCTTCAGACATGGAGACGGTCTTCACGGCAACCATCCGCCGCTCCGCCTCAAACTCCACGATTCGATCAATCCACATCCATCGCATAGGAATGGTTATGCGGCGGCGGTGGCGGCCAACTTCCGCTCCACGAACTCGACGATGGAATTGACGGTGATCAGATCTGCTACCTTGGTCACCTCCCGATCATCCGCATAGCCGCTGAAATCGACATGGGGCATGCGCTCCTTCAGCATCTCCATGCCGGCATCGGTGAATTTGCCATCGCTGACCCAATCGGGATTCTCCATAAGATTTTCGGGAAAGAGTTCCCCCTGAGAGATCTTGAAGGGTTGCTCGCCGGTGGTGAATGATTTTTCCAGCCGGAATACGATATCGAGGAAGTCGATGGATTCCGCCTCGAGATCGGCGGTGAGGGAGGCCTCGGGGGTTACTTCATCCTCATCGACGCCCAGAGCGTCTTCCAGTACTTCTCGAACCGTGGTATATATTTCATCTCGGGTCATCAATATGGCCTTTCCTGCGTGCCGCTTGAACGGCGGGTTAGTCGTGTCGTAAGGGACGCATGATAAACCGTCCGGCCACCGCTGTCTCCCCACCCCCGGAATTCCCCTCACCCCCGGAAGAATCCCCGCCCCCGGAACTTGGCCTATCTGCCTCAGAATCATCCTCGATCTCACTCCGATCCACTTTTCCCACTCCCTTGAATACGAATGAACCATCCTTTCCCGGCTTGAGAAGGGATACTTCCACCCGCAATCCCTCTCCCGGCCGCACCATTCCCCCGAATTTCAGGGCTTTCACTTCTCCCAGCACCAGTCGGTCATCCCCCATCAGATGCCTGGCCGCCTGAACCATGGTTTCCACCATGAGTACGCCGGGGAGGACGGGAAAGGTGGGAAAATGATCCGCCAGATACTCATCGTCGGGCAAGACCTGCTTGAGGGCGACGATGCGGTCGGGAGTTTTTTCGATGATGGTGTCAAGGAATCGAAACTTCATGGGCTGCCATTGTTCCTGAATTCTTCATAGTTGACAATGAGACGACTGCCGGGATCAACCCGGTTGATGTTTTGAACGGTTCCGTCCGGCCAGGTGATGCGGAGGGTACACGGGCCGGGCTGATCTCCCAAACCGAAGTGGGCTGATTGGGCTGAAGCGGATTGGAAACTGCCGCCGGAATAGATCCAACGGGTCTGGGTTGATTGCTCAGAGATAAGTTCGATCTTCGCTCCCAGCCCGTTCCGGTTTTTTGCTCCTGCTCGATCATCCTGTAATTTCACGATGAGCCAGTTCTGGGGGGGAGCCGTTTCCTTCGACCGAATGGCATCGTTGCGGAGCACCCGCACCGGGCCGTTCAGTTCAGTCACCACGATGTCGATGTCACCATCTTTATCGAGGTCTCCGAATACCGCCCCCCGGGAACGATGCGCTTTCTGGAGCCATGCCCCGGCTGCACTCACCCGGTGGAAACGATTCTTTTTTCTCTCGAACAGCAGGGGCGGCTGCTCGTAGGTTGAATCCATACTGTTTTTTGTGGCTTCGGGATAGACATGGCCGTTGCATACGATGAGGTCTTCATCGCCATCCAGATCGAAATCGTAGAAGCCGCAGGCCCAACCGAGAAACGGGCGGCTGATCAGTCCTAATCCCCAGGCCCGAGTCCGGTCATCAAAAAATCCTCTGCCTGAGTTCAGGTGTAGCGTGTTGGTGTCATTGGAAAAATTCGTGGTGAACAGATCGGGGAAGCCGTTGGAATCGACATCGGCGATGGCCATGCCCATGGTCGCCTGATCTCCTCCATCGCCGCTCGAGGCCGCACCGGAGACCAGGCCGATCTCCTCAAAGGGTGCAGCCCCAGCGTTGGTTCCGATTTGGTGATAATAAAAATTTCCCATGGAATCGTTGCCGGCGAGGATGTCCTGCCTTCCGTCATTATCGAAATCGAGGATGACTACATTCAGACCAAACGCGGCTTTTTCCGGCAGGCAACCCGAGGCCTCGGTGATGTCCATGAATGTTCCATCACCCTGATTCTCATACAGAATGTCATGCTGAGCGGGTAAGCCATGCGGGCCGTTCATCACGGACACCCCTTTGTGCTTCGCCCGTCGAGGAGGATTCCGGGGATCGAACTCCAGATAGTTGGCGACATACAGGTCGAGATCACCATCGCTGTCAATATCTCCCCATGCGGCTCCAGTTCCCCAGCGATCATCATCCACCCCCGCCTGAGCCGACACATCCTCAAAGGTACCATCCCCTCGATTCCGCAGCAGGATATTCGGCCCATAGCAGGTGATATAGAGGTCTTCCTCCCCATCGCCGTCGAAATCGCCTACCGCAACCCCCATCGCCCAGGAGTGGATGTCGATCCCCGCATCTTTTGTTCCATCCCGGAAATGCATATTTCCTTCGTTGGTATAAAGCCGACATCCCGGGCCGGTTTGCGGGTTTTCCATGGTGGCGCCGTTGAGGATGAAGAGGTCAAGGTCGCTATCTTGGTCGTAATCGATCAAGGCCAGCCCGCTGCCGTTCACTTCGAGAATTTCCCGTGAGGGTGTTTCGCCGCTGATGGTGGTGAAGTCGATGCCGGTTTCTGTGGTGATGTCGGTAAAGTGAATCGGGCGAGGTGCGGCGGTTTCTTCAACTGGAGCATCGTTCCCTCCCCCACATCCCATGATCGACAAGGGCATTCCCAGCAGGATTATGGTGATCGAGTGTTTCATGGTTATTCCGGAAAACTCGTGTGGGGATGGACCCGCTGGCGGGCTTCGATGAACTGCCGCTTTGCTTCTTCCGCCAATTCGGTTTCACCCAGCCGGGTCAAGACCCGGAATAATTTGTAGTACGCTTCGTAGTGATCGGGATAGAGTTTCACCGCTTCCTCCAGCGATTTTCGGGCCAGTTCATACTCTCCCTTTTGCCCAAACACCTCCCCCAGCCGGGCGTGGGCTTTGGAGACCTCCTTCACCCGATCATCCCTTTCCTTCTGTAATTCGATGGCTTGCCGGAAATGTTGTTGCGCCTCCTCCAGCCGCCCTTCATCGAGATCGATCAAGCCGAGACCGAAATGCGAATCTCCCTCCTCCGGCTGATATTTCAAGTGATGCGCAAACGCCTGCCGGGCTGCCTCTGCTTCACCCAGATAATACGAAGCCCAGCCGAGAAAATAGTGGGTGGTCACATAGGTTGGATCCTGCTCGATGGCTTGGGTAAACCACGACTGGGCCTGGGAATAATGCTTTTCCCGGTGATAACTCAGCCCGAACAGGAATTCGGCCTGGCCGTCCTGGGGATGGAGATTCAGGTATTTGCGCAATCGCACCCGGGCAGGGCCGGTCCGCTTGGCCTGGATCAATTGAAAAAAAGGGATAAGTTCTTTGCGCAGGGTGGTGACAGGAGTGATTTCAACCGTAGGTGTTTTGGCTATTTCCGCCATCTTGCCCGGTTCGCCGGCATTCCCGTTTTGATCGGTTGTGCCGGAGTCTCCCCCGCCGCACCCCCACGGCCCGAATGCCCACCATCCCAGCCACAGAATACATATATAGAATCGCTGGTGAGGGCGATGAAAAAGCGGAGTTGAAGAACGATTCTTCATATCCCGCGATTCCTGAACGGACCTGCCGCAAGACTTCTAACTGCATTGCTTACAAATACTTGCATGCTCATTCGGGCAACCTCAAACCTCTCATAATGATCCAGAAAAGACCAGACATATCCATTGTTTATTGTGTTTTCTGGAGAATTTCATATTCCTCGCAATCCTATAATTAATTCAATCATTCCATAATAATGCAACATCAGGGTCACTTTCAGCATATATTTACGGGTAAAGAATGTTTTTGTCAGATTGGTCATGAGGTCTCAACTCATTGACTAGGTGCACGCGGTGAGAAGGAATCGGAGTAAAGATGAGTTCCACACGCCCACTGTATCAATTAAACTACCACTCTTTAAAGATTTCGTCTGGTTGCCTGAAACTTCTGGTTTTGGGAATGGCGACCATTGCTCTGGGGTTCCAGATGGGATCGGGCGTGCCTGTTCCGCCTCAGCCGGGCATGGGTGATCCCTTGCTCGGGCTGACTCCCGGCGAGATGATTCTGTTCGATGCCGGAAAGATTCAGTTCACCCGCAACTTCACCGCTGCTGAGGGGCTGGGGCCGATTTTCAACAAGGAAAGTTGCGGCAACTGCCATAATAATCCGGTGGGTGGTCCCGGTTCGCAGACGGTTACCCGGGCGGGAATCAGTGGAAAGGCGGGTTTTGACCCACTTGCAGCATTGGGAGGATCGCTTTTTCAGCAGCAGGCCATCAGCATTGATTGTGCGGAGGTAGTCCCCGCTGCCGCGACGGTTACGGCTTTCCGGGTAACGAACAGTGCTCTGGGAGCGGGCTTGGTGGAAGCGATTCCCGATCCGGCAATTCTGGCTCTGGAAGATCCGACCGACACCAATGGGGATGGCATCAGTGGTCGGGCACATATGGTCAATCCTGTGGAAGCCCCTATGACGACTCGAGTGGGACGCTTCGGATGGAAGGGCGGAGTGGCGACGGTGCTTTCCTTCTCCGCCGATGCCGCTTTGAATGAAGTGGGTATCACCAACATGTTTTTTCCCAATGACAACGATCCCAACGGGGTGAATCCTCCCGATCTTGCCACCTGCGACACGGTGGCCGATCCCGAAGACCAGATGGATGGCGGAGGATTTTTCTACATCGAGCGGGTAACTCATTTTCAGCGATTCCTGGCGGCTCCCCCCCAGACTCCGAAGTCGGGCATGACCGGGGAAGCAGTCTTCAACAGTGTGGGCTGCAATCTCTGCCATGTTTCTTCCTACACCACGAGTAGTGATCCGCTGCTGGAAACTGCTCTCCGCAATCAGCCCATTCAGCCCTATTCCGATTATCTACTGCACGATATGGGGTTGGCCGCGGACTTCATTCAGGATGGGGCGGCTGGAGAACGAGAACTCCGCACGCCTTCTTTGTGGGGGCTGCGTACCCGCGATCCTCTGTGGCACGATGGACGCTTTGGGGGAAATACCTTTGCGAACAGGGTGAATCTGGCAATTCAGGAGCATGGTTTGTTCCTGAGCGAAGCCGTGGGGGTAACGACCGCATACAACGCTCTTTCTGCTGCGGATCAGAATGCTCTCATTGCCTTTCTCGATTCCCTGGGGCGGCGGGAGTTTGATGGGAACGGCGACGATGTGATCGACCTTGCCGACTTCCTCGACTTCAACGCCTGTTTCACCGGGCCTATTCCCACTTACACGCCGGATGATCCCTGCTCAGTGCATGATATCGATCAAGATGGCGATGTGGATCTTGCTGATTTTGACTCTTTCCTTCTCGCTTTCTCAGGCCCCCTGTTGGATTGCAATGGGAATACTATCCCGGATCTTTCGGAAATCCTTCAGGGGACGGTTGCCGATGTCAATGCCAATGGCATCCCCGATGTCTGCGAGTGTTTTTCCGACATCACCCCCCCCGGCGGAAATGGAGTGGTGAACATTGACGATCTGGTGGCCATTCTCAACGGCTTCGGGCCGTGCCCCGCTCCTCCGGCATTGTGCGGAGAGGACATCACTCCCATCGGCGGCAATGGGGTGGTGAACATTGACGATCTTGTGGCCGTTCTCAACGCTTTTGGCCCCTGTCCCTAATTTCCCGATTCATTTTTTTGCTCCAAGGACTATGCTCATGCTCATTACCAGGAATTCGATCATCGCCCTCGCCTGTCTGGGATTCACTCTGCCTGCGTTCGGGCAGACCGGCTGGGTGAATTATGTGGATGAAACCGCCACCCGGCTTCCCACGCCCCTGAACAACCCCGCCCTCAGCACCACTGATGTCGAGGAGAAAGATTATGCCTGGGGTGATGTGGACAACGATGGCGACATCGACCTGATCGTGGTTCGCAAACAACCCTTCACTTCTCCCGGCAAGGATCCCAATGTTCTGTTCATGAATGAGGGCTTCGCGGAAGGACACGCTGCGAACGGGGTGTTTGTCGATCGTACGAGTCAATATGCCTCTGCATCCGATGTGGCGGGCGATCAGGGATTTCTCACCCCGACCAATGATCGAGATGTGGTGCTGGTGGATGTGAACAACGACGGCTGGCTGGACATGGTGACTGCGGTCACCCTGACGGACAATCAGGCCAAACATCTTTCTCATCCTCGGGTGTATATGAACCTGGGAGAGATTGCCGGCAATTGGCAGGGATTCCGGTATGAAGATGCCCGGATTCCCCAGATGCACCCCACGGCTGGCCCTCGGTTCTGCTCCGTGGCGGCGGGGGATGTAACAGGGGATGGGTTCGCCGATCTCTACTTCGGTGATTACGACAGCGGGGGCGCCCAGATTTTCGACTTCAACAACCGGCTGCTCATCAACGACGGCACGGGATTTTTTACGGATGAAACGGCGACCCGCCTGACCCCCACCATGAGCGATTCCGCCTTCGGTGCGGCCAGTGTGATCGCGGACATGAACGGGAATGGGGTGGCCGATATTGTTAAACAGACTTCGCTGAATGTCCCCACTCATGTTGCCGTTACTTACAACGACCCGGCGAATCAGGGGGTGTTCAATTTTTACGACACGGTGTATGCGAATTCGCCATACTTCATTTCCGTGGGTGATCTCAATGGTGACGGACTTCTGGATATCGTGGTGACGGATGACGGCACCGACCGGTATATGCTCAATCAGGGCAATGACACCAGCGGACACGCCACCTTCAACACCCTTACCTTTCCCTCCATTCCCAGTGGGGCTTTCGGGAGTAACTCGGTGATCGCCGATCTGAATAATGATGGCCTGAACGATGTGCTGATTGCCGATGTGGATGTGGATATTGTCGGGTGCAACCGACGGATGCACATTTATCGCAATCTCGGGGGCGCTCCCGATGTGGCGTTCGAGGAACAGGGAAGCGTGATTCCCGACGCCCTGCTCGGTGGCACACACGATGTCGCCGTGTTCGACATCAACCAGGATGGCTGGCTCGATCTGGTGGTGGGGCGCTGTGGCTCAACTGAGGTGTGGATCAACCAGCCCCCCATCGGCCTGGTCTATTCTTATCCGCAGGGACTGCCCGCGTTTGTTACCCCTGACCAACCCTTTGATTTTCAGGTTCAGGTGTCATCCTTTGGGGGAGGGTCGCCCACCCCGGGTACGGGGATGCTGCATTATTCGGTGAATGGCGCACCCTTCACCGCTGTTTCAATGGTGGACCTGGGGGCGAACTTATATCAAGCATCGTTGCCAGCGGCGGCTTGTCCCGAACAGATTTCGTTTTATGTCAGTTCCGACATGACGGGAGGGGGAACCTTTGTCGATCCCTCCGGCGCACCGGCCAACACCTTCAACGCCGTTGCGGCAGCAGGAACCAACATTGCCCTTCGGGACACCATTGAGGGTGATGTGTCGGCATGGACCGTCATCAACCATCCCACCCTCACCTCTGGGGCGTGGGAACAGGCCGACCCGAATGGGACGATTCTGAGTGGTCAGCTCGCCGCGCCCGAAGATGACGCTACCCAAGGGGCGGCCAATGTTATGGCCTTTGTCACCCAGAATGGTGCGGTGGGCGGAGGTCCCGGGGTGGCGGATGTCGATGGCGGTCCCACCCGTCTCCATACCCCGATGTTCGACCTGACGGGAACCGACGCCACCATTTCGTACAGCCGGTGGTTCTTTTCCAGCGATATTGCCAACGCGGATGAGCTTTCGGTGGACATCTCCAATGATGGGGGAGCCACCTGGATTCGCGTTCCCGACCACACCACCACCGGTACCGGAAGCGCGTGGGAAACGGTGTCGTTTGTGGTCAGCGATTACATCGCCTCTACCGCCACCATGCAGGTTCGCTTTACGGCCTCCGACTCGATCAACCCCTCCATCACGGAAGCGGGCATCGACAACTTCCAGGTTGAAGTGGTCCTCTGCGGCACGCCCTGTGTGGGCGACATCACGCCGGCGGGGGGAAATGGCACGGTGAATATCGACGATCTGGTGGCGGTGCTGAATGCTTTCGGGGCCTGTCCTGCACCCCCGGCAACCTGTGACGCCGACATTACTCCCGCGGGGGGGAATGGGGTGGTCAACATTGATGATCTGGTGGCGGTGCTGAATGCATTCGGATTGTGCCCGTAAGACTTTACGGCCGTTCAATTGAATAATGCCAACTCAAGGCAACCCTCGATTTTGATCGGGGGTTGTTTTTTATCCGTTCATACACTGGCAACCGCCTCTCCGATCAGCATGGCGAACAACAGGTTGAAAATCGAAACCACCACACCGAAGAGCAGACCCAATAGAATCGCCCGCCGGGATAATCTGTGGGGGGATGGTCGATGGCGATAGAGCCAGAGGGTCAGAATCATCCCGAAAAAGTAAAGTGGGCAGACGACGAACACCCAGAAGAGAGCTCCGAATATGGCGAATTCACTGATGGGGTCTGAAAACGCGATGACGGCATAGATCGCGTTCGCGATGCCAAAGACAAAACAGATTCCCCCGAGGGTGGCGTCCGGAGTTGAAGGATCGGCCTTTCTCACCCGTTTTGTTTCGGCGATGGAGTGGCCGCATTCCGGACATGCCCCATTCGTCCTCAGGCCCCGCAGGTTGTACCAGCAGGAAGTGCAGTACAGGTCTTCATCGAGAAAGGGCGGTTTGGTCATGGATGATGGTCTCCATTCTGATAGTGCCGCTCCAGCACCCCCTGCCAGTCCGCCATGCTTTTGCACCGCACAAACTCTGCTTTCACCACCTCCGGCTGGGGATGATGGTGGGAAAACTTGATGCCGAATTTTCGCATCATGCGCCCGGCTCCGCCTTCGGAGTGCAACCGGGCGGAGAGTTGGAAATGTTCGTGCAGGACTTCCCGCTGTTCTGGTACGGATGGACCTTGCATGATCTCCTCCACGGGATCACCTTCCAGCAGTTGCCGGGCCTGGCGGAAGATCCACGGATTGCCGATGCAACCCCGGGCCACGGCGACGGCGTGGACTCCCGTTTCTTCGATCATACGGAAGATGTCGGGGGCGATCCAGATGTCGCCGGAGCCGAAGATGAGGCGGTCGGGGTAGCGCCGGGTGAGATTGGTGAGGAAATCCCATCGGCCCGGCCCCTCGTATTTCTGCTGTACGGTGCGGCAATGGACCGTGGCCCAGCCGTAGCCCAGTTCGTACACCCCTTCAAAGATTTGCTCGAAGTTCCGGGTCATTTCGGGGGAATCATCGAACGCCCGGCGAAGTTTCACCGTGGTGGGAATCTCCTCCGGCACCGCTTCCCTCACTGCCCGCAGAACCGCCAACGCCTCTTCCGGTTGAGCCAAAAAATGGCCACCCCGGCTTTTTCGTCGCAGTTTTTTAACCGGGCAGGCGAGATTGACATCGATGACCTCGTAGCCCATTTTTACCAGAATCGCGGCTCCCTCCCCCATCTCCTCCGGCTCGGTGCCGATGATCTGGCCCGCCAGCGGATGATCGCTCTGGCCTGCCGCCTGATTGTCGTTTTGGGTACCCGAACCGCAGCCCTGGGCCAGGAGATCGGGATCCTCCCGCCTTCGTCCTTTGCCGCCGTTGATGAGGGTCTGGTCGAGGAGGGCTTCGGTGACGCAGTAGGGGCAGCCGTGGCGGCGGGCGATCAGACGCATGGCTCCATCGGAATACCCGGCCAGCCCGGCCTGAAAGAAGGGGGCGTCGAACCCCGGCACGAGGGTGGGGATGCGGGGGTCGAGGGTGTACGACGAAGTGGGAATGACGGGAGGGGATGGCATGGGGAGGGCGAATTGTAGGCGGGATATTGGTGCCACTGCCTGAAGCGACCCCCGGGAGCGGAAGGCAGTGCGGACGGGCAAGGGCGTCCGGCACGACCTTCCCCGAGCGTCAGGTCGTGGCACCGGGGCGGGTTCCTGATACTCTGTGCGGGTGATCCGACCTCAATTACACTTTCGTCCACAGAGAATCCTGTCAGGTCTCCTCCTGGCTGTCTCGATTTGTTGCGGGGGAATCGGCGGCTGCGCTCATGATCTTTACAATCCCGCCCGGGCCATGCCTTCTTATCCCGAGCCGCTGCACACCGTCAATACGGCAGACATGCAGGTTTTTCGCGATGATCAGTCCATTGAGATCGTCAACGCCACGCCGATCACTTACCGCAACAGCACGGTCTGGATCAATCAGCAGTTCGCCCTGCGGGTGGAGGAGATTCCCGCCGGGGAAACGGTGCGGCTGTCTCTCTGGGATTTTTTCGATGAACGGGGCGAGGTGTTCAACGCGGGCGGCTTCTTCGCCACCTTCGAGCCGACCCCGGTGCGACTGGTGGAAATCCAACCCGGGCCGGAAACGCCGCTGGTAGGTTTGATTAC
>CAZLXE010000034.1:0-18259 GCA_964563005.1 uncultured Isosphaeraceae bacterium | reverse complement strand
GCTGGTGCGGGCGAACGGGCCGAGGGAATCGGGGGTGTCGGGGGTGTCGGGGGTGTCGTTCAATGATTCTGCAGGAGGTAGGGTCGCAGATGATTCCGTAGTCTCGGCGAAGCAGGAGAGAATGTCCGCGACATCCTGCTCGGTTGTGGTTTCATCGAGGGTGATGCCGAGCGATCCATCGGCAAAGCATCGGAAGTTGATCTGTCGTGCTTCCGACCCCCGGAATATCGTCTCTGCCTGTCCAGTCGTTGTTTTTATCTGGAGGGTGTCGAAGAATGGATCATTGCCGACCTCATATCCCAGAGATCGCAAGCTATCGGCGAGCGTTCGGGTCAGGCCATGCACTCTGCGGGCGATGCGGCGCAATCCCTCCGGGCCATGATAGACCGCGTACATCCCCGCCATGATCGCGAGCAGGACCTGAGCCGTGCAGATATTGCTGGTGGCCCGCTCCCGTTTGATGTGTTGTTCGCGGGTCTGGATGGCCATGCGATAGGCCGGATTGCCTTCGGCATCCCGGGAAATCCCTATGAGACGACCCGGCATCTTGCGGGCATATTTTTTCAGCGTTGACATGAATGCCGCATGCGGACCTCCATACCCCATGGGCACACCGAATCGCTGGGAAGAACCGATGGCGATGTCCGCTCCCAGTTCACCCGGTGGAGTAATCAGGGTCAGCGCAAGCAAATCCGTCGCCATCACGACCAAACCCCCGGATTCGTGGGTCTGAGTAATGATGCTTTCATGATCCCGAATCGCTCCGGTGGTATCGGGATACTGGATCAGGATTCCGATCAAATCTTCCCCCTGAATACCCACTCCTTCCTTTGAATCAATCTTCGCGATACGCAATGCAATCCCCTGGGCCTGTGCCCGCTCCTCCAACACGGCCATGGTCTGGGGATGGCAGCGATCATCCACCATGAATACTCTCCGCTTTTCTCCGACGATACGCCGGCACATCAACATCGCTTCCGCCGCCGCGGTTGCTTCATCGAGGAGGGAAGCGTTGGCGAGAGGCAAACCGGTGAGGTCGGCGATCATGGTCTGGAAGACAAGCAGGGCTTCCAGCCGTCCCTGAGATATCTCCGGCTGATATGGGGTGTATTGTGTGTACCAGCCGGGATTTTCCATGATGTTCCGGAGAATGACCGGAGGGGTGATGGTGCCGTGGTATCCCATCCCGAGGTATGAACGAAACACCCGGTTCTCGCTCACCATCCTCCGGAATTCCTCCAAGGCCTCATGCTCGTCCGCGGAGTTCGGAAGGTCAAGCAAGCGGGAAAGGTGGATGGAATCGGGAATGGTCTCCTCAATGAATTCTTCAAGTGAACCACAACCGACCTTTGTCAGCATGTCGGTGACTTCCTCTGGTGAAGGGCCGATATGCCGGGATGGGAAGCCATCGTTGGATTCGGTTGTCTGACTCATTCGGGATGGGCTCTGGCTGTGAGGAATGTCTCGATTTGGAGTGTTGATGGAATCATGAATAGGGGATTGGAGAAGCGCCGCGGCTCGATTATTGCTCATGCCATTTCATCTTTCTGAATCTGGTGAATGCTCCCTTCCTCGTCAGGGAATGACCGGGAATCCGGGAGTTGGATTGGCCACTATATTCACCTATCCCCTCCAGAGCAACGAACCCAGGAGATCCCGGTAGGATGCTCCGTCTCTTGTCAACTCATTCATGTCCTCACCCTCTGGAATTCAATCCATGAAGCGCATTTCTTTGCTTTCCCTCATTCTTCTCCTGATCCCGGGATGTGCTACACCACCGGCCACCGATCAAACGACAATAGTTGATGATTCAATCAGCATTGAATCTGTTCCTGATGCACAATCGGGGGCTCGGGGACGAATCATCGATGCCCCAAGAAATATTCGGAGTTTTGCTCCACCTTCTACCCTTACCCAAGTTGATGCTTCCAACATCGATCTTCGGCAGGTCTTCACAGATCTCGGTCCCGATGCCACCTTGTGGTATCAGCATGTCCTCACGCTCTCGAATCCGGTTTTCGAAGGGCGACGAGCGGGCACCCGCGGTTTTGAACTCGCCACGGAATATGTGGAGTTCTGGATGAATCAGTATGGCCTGGAACCGGCCTTCCCGGAAAACGAGGATACGCCAGGGGGAGGTGCAGACGCCGCGTGGACAAGCCATATTCAACCATTTGACTACGGGGGCAGAACCATGCGAAAAGCAAAGTTAGAGTCATCCCAATTTTCAATTGATGGTGATGATTTAAAGCATGGACGGAATTATGTGGTCCTTGCCCCTTCGGGTGGCGAAAGCATCACCGCACCGCTTTCTTTTGTGGGCTACGGCATAGCAGATGGGGAAGATGGGTACACCAGTTTTGATGAGGACACCGACCTCTCCGGTCGCATTGCCGTGCTTCTCCGTTACGAACCACTCACTAAAGATGGAAAAAGCCAGTGGGCCGCCAGCCGTTTCAGCCCGCATGCCAATATCAGAGGGAAAATTCGGGCGGTGGTGGATCGGGGAGCCGAAGGCATTATTCTGGTCAATCCCCCGAATACCGCGGATGGGCGCACCGGGCTGGAATCACTTGCCTCAACTGTCGGTTGGGGAAGCACGCTTAATGTTCCGCTCGTTCAGGCAACACCATCCACAGCCAGGCGTTTATTCACAGCCAGCGACAGGGATGGACATTCGTTTCAGGAGTGGCAATCTCTGGCCGATGCTGGAGACATTACCACCGTCAATCTTTCCGATTCGGTTCAGGTTACGCTGGAAGGCCGGGTCTCTATTGATGAAAGCCGATCGCAGTTCGACAGCTCGAATGTCGGGGGCGTTCTGCGGGGAAAAGGAAATCTCGCCGACGAATGGATCATCATCGGAGGGCATTACGATCACCTCGGATACGGTCGAGGCGGACAACTCCATCCAGGAGCCGATGATAATGCATCCGGCACTGCTGGCGTTCTGATGATGGCGAAGCGGTTCAGCCGCAGTTACCGGGATGCCCCTGACGACGCCAATCTCCGATCTATTCTCTTTATGACTTTCGGGGCAGAAGAGGCCGGTCTCCTCGGATCCCGTCACTGGTCGAACCATCCCACGCTCGATCCCGATTCAGTCTCTCTGATGATTAATATGGACATGATCGGTCGTCTCGGTGATACCCTGATGATTGGCGGAACAGGCACGGCGGAAGAATTCGATACACTTCTTCCCCGGCATATTGAACCCAGTGGACTCACCGCCGCCTTTTCTCCCGGTGGTACCGGTCCTTCAGATCACACCAATTTCTACAAGTTGGGCATTCCCGTTCTTTTTCTGTTCACGGGCATTCACAAGGACTATCACCAACCCACCGATCTCGGGTACACCGTCAATCCCATTGGAGCGATGCAGATTCTCGATCTGGCCGAGTCCATCACTTATGAAGTTGCTACCCGCCCCCAACCATTGACTTTGCGGGATCCGAATAAACGAGCCACCAGTTCATCATCCTCAAGTGAAGCCCCGGCTCCCAGCCGCACCCAAGCCAAGGTACGATTCGGCATCATGCCGGGGTATGGGGCCGATCTGGAGACTGGCGTTCAGGTTGACGAAGTTTTTCCAGGTACCTCCGCCTTTGAGGGAGGGGTGCGAGCTGGAGACATCATCATCGCCTGGAATGGCGAAGAGATGACCGGCGGGAGACGCCTGGCGGAATTGCTTCGGGAGCATAAGCCGGGCGATATCGTCACGGTGCGGGTTTCTCGCAAGGGCAAATCCATTGACCTAAAAGTGACTCTGAAAGCAGCGCAAGGAAGCAAATGAGTCAGCATATTGAAGGTAACTGGTGATGATTTTCGGCCAGGAAACAAGGAAGCACTCTCTATTCCCATCTTCCATTTTCGATGATTTGTCGATAAAATGGAAGACATGACTCGTCGATGAGGGATTAAATCCGCTATCATGCGGGTTTGGTTCATCATGAACCCTCAAAATCAATCCCCCTCTGCGTCCCTCACCCCCCTCGCCCCGTCCACTTCCGTCGAAGATTCCTTCATGCCCACTACCGAAGTTTCCACCGATTTCTGCGACCCTGTTCATCATGATGCGGGCAGTAATAATGGGGAAGGGAAAGCCGCTTTTGAGAAATACCTCGCCGCCACGGTGAAGTACGCTGCCTCTGATCTCATCGTGAAGGTCGACCTCCCCCCTCGCATCCGGGTGCGGGGCGTCCTTAAATCGCTTCAAACAGACTTATGTACGCCGGACATCATGTTTCAGATCGCCAAGGACATCTTGGATCACAAGCAATACGAGCACTTTCACAAACATGGCCAAATTGACTTCGCCTATGACTATGATGATGACAACCGCTTCCGAGTGAATCTCTTCATGGCCCGGGGTAAGCCCTCCCTGGCCTGTCGTCTCATTACATCCAATATCCTTCCCTTTTCGAAACTTTACCTCCCGGAGATCCTGGGAGAGGTGGCTCTTCGGGCACAGGGATTGATCCTGTTCGCGGGCGTTACCGGTTCCGGGAAAAGCACCTCCATCGCTTCGATGTTGCAGTACATCAACGAACGGAAGCGGGTGCATATTGTTACGATTGAGGATCCCATCGAGTATATTTTCAAGGATGCCAAGGCCACAATCAACCAGCGCGAGGTGGGCATCGATTGTCTCGATTTCAACGAAGCCCTCCGCGCCCTCGTCCGGGAAAACCCCGATATCGTGCTGATCGGGGAAATGCGGGATCATGAAACATTTGAGGCAGCGATCCGGGCGGCGGAAACCGGCCACCTCGTATTCGGAACCATTCACGCCTCCTCCGCCTGGCAGACCTTCGGCCGCATCTATGACCTGTTTCCGGAATCGGAACGGGATCAGATACGGAAACTCCTCGGCTATAACCTCCAGGCCATCATTTATCAAAAACTCCTTCCCACCCTCCATAAAGACATTCCCCGCCTTCCTGCAGTTGAGATCCTGCTCAATACTCCAGCGGTTCAAAAATACATTCTGGAAGCCCGGGAGGGTGAATTGCTCGATGTCATCAAGAATAGTCACGAGGAAGGGATGATCGACTACACTTCATCGTTGGTGCAATTGGTGGAGGATGAATACATCCACCATAAAGTGGCTATGGAGTCTACACCAAAACCCGAAGAACTCAGAATGCGCTTGAAGGGAATTTCCTAAGTGGACTACACCGATCTGTTTCTGGCTCAGGCCGTGAAAGCCGTCACCCTTGCCTGGTGGAAGGTCATCCTTATGTACCTTCCGTTTGCTCCCTGGGCGTGGCTCATTTCGACCAAACTGGACAAAGATGCCCAGCGATTCCACATGAATTTCAAAATGTGGGGAGGCATTCACCTGCTGGCGGGAACCGTAGCCCTCGGGGCCATGCTCGTCATCCCCATCTTTTGGATCGGCTGGCCGGTGGGCATGCTGGTTCTGATCAGTCCCGTTCTGATTTATTGGAAACTTCGCAATATCAAAGTGCCGGAAGGCCAGGCGTATGCATTGTCTGGCGGGGCCGAACTCGCTCAACGGTGGGAAAAACGCAAGTTGGCCAAGGCCGCCCATGCCGCCGCCTTGCAATTCAGCGATTCCTCCGGGCACCTGCGGGATGTCCCCCTCAAGGATGATCCACTGTTTCCGATCCATATCATGGCCGAAGACATCCTCGGTCCTGCAATGGAAGCCAGGGCTTCTCGACTCGATCTTCAATTGTCGGCCAAGGGCTGTGCATCTGCCCAAACCGTGGATGGCATGCGAATGAAGCGGGATCCACTGCCTCCGGATACCGGGGCCAAAATTTTTGCCTTTCTCAAAGATCTCGCCGGGATGGAGATTGAAGAGCAGCGACGAAGGCAAACCGGCGAATTCAGTGTCACTGGGCCTTCCGGGTCTACTCAGTTTTCACTGACCGTGGCAGGTGCCGCAGGGGGACAGGTGATGCGGATTGATTTCGATCGAGCCAATAGAATTCAGCGCCCATTCGATTCCCTCGGTCTCCTGCCCTCTCAATTCGAACAGTTGCAATCCATGAAGGAGGAACACAATCGGCACGGCATCGTCCTGCTCGGCGCCCCTTCGGGACATGGCCTTACAACTTCCGCCTACAGTTTCATCACGAGACATGATGCGTATACATCGAACATTAAATCTCTTGAGTATGAGGTGTATCTCCAGATCGATGGCGTGGATCATGTTCAATGGGATCCGGAAAATGCAGATGTAGATTATGCGAGTCACCTCCAGTCCATACTCCGGCGTGATCCCGATGTGGTGCTGGCGATGGATGTTCGCGAAGCCGCCTCAGCCCAGGTGGCTGCAGTACCGGGTTTTTCCGGCCCGCTCATTTATGTACCCATGAAAGCAGCCACAGTGGTGGACTTGATCCGTGAATGGGTGAAACTGGTGGGTGATGTGAAACAAGCCACGGCCGGTCTGCGCTCGGTCATGTGTCAGCGTCTCTTCCGAAAACTATGCGAGAACTGTCGCCAGCCCTATCAACCCTCCAAAGAACAATTGAAAAAACTGAATCTACCCGCGGAGAAGGTGAATCAGTTATTCAGAGCAGGGGGTAAGGTGCAGGTTAAAAATCGAGTGGAAAACTGTCCCGTCTGCGGAGGCACAGGATATCTCGGTCAGGTCGGGGCATTTGAGGTCATGATGCTCGATGATGAAGGGCGCAAAATACTCGGCACGGGTGACCTCAAAGCCGCGTTGGCCCACGCCCGTCGCCACAAAATGATTTATCTTCAGGAAGCCGCCCTGAGCAAAGTGGTGAGTGGGGAAACCTCTATCGAGGAGGTCATTCGCATCACCGCACCTCGCTCAAAAGGTAAACCGCCCTCTTCCGGTACTTCCAAAAAGGAACCGGGGAAGTGATGGCGTTGTCCCCTACTTCCCGACTCAGTCAACCGCCACCTGACCCATCAAATCTCTGCCCTATCTTCGTACATTCTTCCTGACGATCCCGGAATCTTACACTATGACTTTTATCTTCAACTTGAGTGTCATCGGCTTCGTCCTCCTCATCGCCTATTGGTGGGCCAATCAGGGAACCTTCAGTGCTTTTTTGCATTTGCTTGCAGTGGTCGGAGCCGGGATCATCGCCATTGGCTTATGGGAGCCGGTTGCCTATCTCCTGCTTCGGGGGAACACGATGGATTCCTTCGCCTGGGGAGTTTCCCTCATCGGCCTGTTCAGTATTTCGCTTTTTCTTCTCCGATATCTCACCGACAAACTTTGTCCCTCGAATGTCAATCTGCCTACTTGGGTCAATTGGACACTCGGAGGCGCCCTTGGTGGCGGAGCAGGCATTCTCACCATAGGAATCCTTCTCATTGGCGCTGGATTTGTTCAGTCTCACAAGGAAATTATTGGATTCAGGCACTATGGTCGAAAATCCAATGGGTCTGTATCTCGCAAGCCCTTGATGCAGATGTGGCTTCCGGTGGACCAAATGACCAGCCGCTTTTTCAGTTTTATCAGCCGGGGTTCGCTCTATCCCACCTTCAATAAAACACCGTTGAGCGAGTACAACCCCCATCTCAATCAACAAGCGTGGCTTCTTCGCGACACTCATAACAATGGGCAATCCCAATTATCACTCGTCCCCGGGGAAGCGGCGGTCGAATCGTTTTATTACGAAGAAGACGCCGATCGCTGTGCGGTGGCCATGGTGTTTCGCAAAGGGGCCCGCGATTTCCGGGAGCAGCTTATATTGTCTGCATCGCAAGTTCGTCTGATCTGCTCGCCCCGGGGATCACGGGAGGCGAGAACGATTCACCCCAACCGCTGGGTGGATGACATGGGTCTGCATAATTTTGACAACCCTACCCATTACATCTCCAGTGAGCCGGGCAAGGAAGAGGCCCATGTAAACATCCAGTTTCCCCTGCGGGCTGGGGATCGGCCTCGTTTTATCCAGGTTAAAAATGTTCGTTATCGCCTGCCCAAGGAGGCCGATTCACTTATTTCTGCCGGGATGACATCGGTTTCCGGTACCAGCGCTTCGTTTAATATCGATCTCAGTAAGGGATCCATTCAGCAGGCCGTCGATATTTCCAACAGCATTCGACCCGTCCGGGTCAGCACCAACCATATGCCCAGTGGTATGAATCAGCGGGACCGATATCTCACTCAAGGGAAGGGTGAATTCATCAATCGCGGGGGGAACATCAGCCGCAAACTTACCATTCTGGGTATTACAGAACCCGAGGGTACGCGAATCGTCAAGGTGGATGTCAGTCGAAATTCCTCTGCCAACATCTACGGCGCGGTGCGCGATGCGGTCAGCGATAATGCTCCCATCTATCTCACTGATGACAAGAACAACCGCTACACTCCCATTGGATACATGTATCGGCAAACGGAAAAAACAATTATCCTGCTGCATCCATCTCCATCAGAACCCTTCCGCCGCATCAAAGACATGCCCCCCGTTCCTTCCACCGGAGACCACTCTGTCTTTCTATTGTTTGAGGTCACCGTCGGCTCCACCATCACCAGTCTTCAGGTTGAGCCGGAAACCGTTGGAATTTGTAATGTCTTCGTTCCCGCACGCCAGGACTAAACTTCATCTGAATTCCTTGTGATCTCCAGCGATATGGTTTCGTCGCCAGAGAATTTGAATTATTCAGATATGGTATGGTGTATGTGGCCCGCCATGCGAATGCCTTCTTCTTTCGTGCTGACCAATCCTTCCAACTGGGCATCATACACGGCTTCAAGAACACTTTTGAATTGAGGCCCGGGGGGCAAACCCATTTGAATAAGATCCTCACCCGTGATTAACGGAATGGGCGCGAGACCGGTTTTTTCCAGATGGCTCACCCGCCGCCGTACTTCCACAAAGCGGGCCGGGTGAACCGTCTGCACGAGCATGATCGCTTCCCGAAAAGCATCGGTGGCGGCGAGTCGTTTCTGCCAGGCCACGCCCGCCCGATCCCACTTGGTCATAATCTGCCGATAGGCCCGCAGGCATGCCTCCAGATTTCCTCCCTCAGCGTTTGATAAGGTCAATGCTTTGGTCCAACCCCTGGAATCATCCACGGCATTTGGGGTGGTCGTTGGTAAGGCCGACATCAATTCAAGGTTTTGGGGAGGCGTTTTTCGATCCAGCCACCATGCTGCCAAAGCGGTCGAATAGGAAACTTCTTCGGGCAGGCGACTCAATCTTGTGGGGGCCAGAAGGCAGCTTGATTCATTCAAAACCTGCTGATCCAACCCGTAGTATTGCATCTCCCATGCCGCCACCGCCCGATTGGGATTGATGAGCATAAGCCGTACTTCCTGACCGATTCTCTCCCGGCTCACCCCTGACAGATCTCCTTCTCGAATCGCTTCCGCCGTATTCGACTCGATGGTGAAACCGAATCGGGCAGCAAATCGCACCGCTCGTAACACCCGCAGATGATCCTCCCCGAATCGGGCCCGGGGATCTCCGATAGCCCGGATCACTCGATTTTTAAGATCTTCCCGTCCCTCCACGAAGTCAATCACGGTCTCCGTCACCGGATCGTAGAACATACCATTGATGGTAAAATCCCGTCGTTGGGCGTCGTGCTCGGCATCGGTAAAGGTAATCTCATCCGGTCTTCTCTGGTCGGAATAGAGGCCGTCAACCCGGAAAGAAGCCACCTCGATCTGATGTCCATGCCAGCGAATCAGCATCACTCCGAACGCCTCCCCCACCTGTCGTAGACGGGGAAATAATGCCTCAACCCCATCCGGCCGGGCATCTGTTGCCACATCGAAATCGGTGGGTTCCAGACCGAGAAGCTGATCTCGTACACATCCACCGGCAAAATATGCGATGAACCCAGCACCCTGCAGTCGCCGCACCACTTGCTCGGCCGCAATCCGGGCGGTGAGGCGGGACTGGTCTGGGTTTTGCTTTATTGGCTCGCTCATGACTAGGATGTCTGATGGACACTCATCAGGTGGGGTTTTTGTGCTTTCAGGACTATTATTCCAAACTTATGAGACATATGCTATCCCAGATGGGGTTCCGATCTGAAACCACGATAGAGCTGTTCAACCAAATTTCCAAACCAAATTGAGCCGTACCGGTTAAAGTGAGGGTGTCTGTCTGGAATTGAATCCCGAATCACCCGATTTGTCCGATCTGCCCTCTTTTCCTGCCGCTGGAGCATGTTCCATGATTTCGCTTACTCGATCTTTTCTCATTGCCGTCATGATGTTCATTTTGATCCTGCTGATGGGCTTCGCATCCCCAACAGCCCCCACGCAGGATTCAGCGAAGGCGGGAAAGGGAGAATTCCCTGATAGCATGTATTTCTACGATAAACGGCGACCGAAAAAATTCCGGGAAATGGAAGGCAAGCCCGCTCCCAAATTACGCCTACGGGACTGGATCGGAGAGCCGGTTGATCTCTCGAAACAAAAAGGGAAAGTGGTTGTCGTCGATTACTGGGCCACCTGGTGCGGACCTTGCGTGAAGAGCATCCCCCACAACATCGATTTGTACAATGATTACCGTGAGCAAGGGTTGGTCTTTCTGGGCATCCACGATTCCAGACGCGGCTGGAAGAATATGCCATCATTCGCGAAGAGTCGTAAAATAAATTACCCCATGGCGGTAGATGTCGATGGTCGATCCACGAAGGGGTGGAATGTTTCATTCTGGCCGACTTACTTTGTGATCGATCGGAAGGGGATCATTCGAGCGGCGGGCCTGAAGCCGATTGCCGTAGAAAAGGTTGTTGAAAAACTTCTCGCTGAAGGCAAGAACAACGACTCACCGGAGCAATCGAAAAAGGAAAAGAAGGATTTCGACACGATCACTCCCAATGGTGATGGGTCGAATTCCATTCCCTCTGCCTGGAATGAGAGGAGTCCCCAAAAGGCAAAAATGCTCGGTAAATTGCTTGCGAAGGGTACTCCTCCCCCCATTGAATCTCCCACCTGGATCAACTCCGATACCCTGCATCTCGACGAATTGAAGGGGAAAGTTGTGCTGCTCGATTTCTGGGCCACCTGGTGCGCCCCCTGCTTAAAGAGCATCCCTCACAATAATAAACTGGCAAAGAAGTTTGGAGATGAGGGCTTGGTGGTCATCGGGATCTGCCATCCCCGAGGCGCAGAGAAAATGGGGCAGGTCGCGAACAGATACGGCATTCAATATCCCATCTGTGCCGATCCATCCGGAGCCATGAACAGGGCTTATCGGGTCGATGGATATCCCGATTATTACCTGATCGATCGAACGGGGCGATTACGCATCGCAGATTGTAAAAACAACAAAGTGGAGGCGGCGATCGAACTGCTTCTGGCGGAGCGGGAAGATGGATGAGTAAACCAAGCTCGGGAATTCCGTATGTTTTCCCAAACTGAAATTACCAGGCGAAGCGTTCTTCACGCCACGGATCTCCATGCATGTGATAGCCATTCACTTCCCAGAATCCCGGTCGATCCGTATCGGTGAGTTCAAGTCCGCAAATCCATTTCGCCCCTTTCCAGAAATAGAGTTTTGGCACAACCGCCCGTACCGGAGAGCCATGCTCAGCCGCGAGGGGTTCTCCATCGTGCAGATATGACAGCAGGCAGTCCTTCTGAGTGAACTCTTCTCGAGAGATATTGGTGGTCCAATCGTTCCCGGGGTCTGACATGCCGTGCTGGATTATGAAAGTCGCTTCGGGGCGGGGTTGCGCCATTTCGATCAGCCGATTGGTGGCGACTCCGGTGAACACATTATCCAGCCGCGACCACCGGGTAACACAGTGGATGTCACACTGAATATCGACTTGGGGCAAGGCAAGAAATTCCTCCCAGTTGAGGGTGTAAGGATTATCACAGAGACCCCAGACCCGGAGTTCCCAGGTTTTGGGATCGATTTGCGGAATCTCACCGAAATGAAGGACGGGCCATTTTTTGGTCAACACCTGACCGGGTGGAGTCCGGACAGCGGGATCCCCACCCCCGCGCTGTGTATCAGGGCTGATGATGAGGGGTCGAGTTGTCATCTGATTTTCGTTCATGTCGTGGATTTTCGGGAAAGAATCATATCACCCTGAAGTGAGTAGAGAAATCATGATTCATGCTGACTTGAGGTGAGATAAACTGTACTCAGGATGATGGGGTGCTTTCTTCATTGGGTGCATCCTGAGGCGGTGGATTGGATGATTCGGAAAAATATCGCCGATTGATCGCCTCATTTGCGTTTCCACCGAGATGATGATCGAAAAACACGGCGACTCGGCGGTAGATCGCAGCATTTCCGGCACCGTGTCCTGCTCCCTTCACAACAATCAGTTCGTTCTGCACACCCGCTTTGTTCAAGGCCTGAACCAGGCGCTGAGAGTGTTCGAGAGGGACCAGTTGATCCTCATCACCATGGATCATAAGAAATGCGGGATCATCCTCATCGACAAAAGTAATGGGATTCAACGATTTCAACTTGGCAAGAATTGATGCTTCATCCCCGGCAATGGCGTCGCCCAGCATCCGCATTCCCCGCTCTGTTGTCGCATAAAGATTGAAATCAACCGGACCAAAGAAATCGACAACGCACTTGATCGGTTCCGGGTGATTTGGATTTTCGAACTCTGGTTTCAGTAATTGATCGTTATCAGATGTCCCCAGTAAAGCGCTCAGGTGGCCACCCGCAGAATGTCCCCAAATGCCGATTCGATTCGAATCGATGCCGAATTCGCTCGCATGCGCCCGAAGAAACTGGAGGACTGCCCGGCAATCATCCACGGCTGCAGGCAACTTACTCTGTTGAATTAACCGATAATTGATCGAAACGGCGAAATACCCTCCTTCCGCCAGGGAGATGATCAAAGGCAGACCAATTTCCTTGGATCCCATACGATATGCTCCACCATGGATATACACCACCACAGGAAGCGGATCGCCATTCGAATTGCGGGGTAAGGCGGCGTCAAGCATCAAAGAAATCGGCTGCCCATCATCACTGGTCACCCGGTCATAAACGATATTCTTCATGAGCACGGCGGACTCGGAAACGCGGGTACGAGGATAATCATGCAATGAGGTTTCCGAGTTCTTGTCGGATTGCTCAACCTGTCCGCAAACGCTCGTCCCAGCGAGCATCATTACGAGACACGATACTTGGAAATAAATGAAGCGAAATCGCTTATTCATATCACTATCCATTCAATAATCGAATGTCTTAGCCCAACAACAACCTTGGGATAAAACTGCTTTATGGGATATCAACCGATGAACGGAAAGGATATCCACATGTTGACAACATTCCTCCCCAATTTTACTCCAGAAAATCAACTTTGTTGCAATCGGGGTCTTCTCATTTAGAGTAACGCCATGAAAGTGAGCGACCAGGTCCGTCATGCCATCGAAACCTGCGGGTTGACGAGATATCGCATCGCCAAGGAAACCGGTGTCACCCAGAGCACGCTGTCCCGATTCATGGCGGGTCAGGCCGCTTCGACAGATCTGCTCGACCGACTCACGAAACTCTTCGGGCTGTCTTTGTCCATGTCTCGATCGAGGCGATTGACGGCCGCCTTGAGTCAGCCCCGCGCCCGACGCATTGCTACAACTGCATCGGGGCGTCCGCGACTTGGGGAGCCGGGATATCAAGAAAATTCGCGAGCAGGCGGGGGCCTTCGACGGTTAGAAAACTCTCCGGGTGAAATTGCACACCATTCATCGGGACGATTGCGTCATCGCCACCCATCCAGCGTAACCCCATGATTTCCCCGCATTCCGTCCACGCACTGATAACGAAATCCGTTCCCACCGATTCTCGGGAAACGATCAACGAGTGGTAACGGGTGGCGGTAAAGGGATTCGATAGTCCGACAAACAACCCTTTTTCATCGTGGTGTATCTCTGATGTTTTGCCATGCATCAGACGATCGTGCTGGATGACCGACATGCCATGGACGGCAGCGATCGTCTGATGTCCGAGACAGACACCAAGCAAGGGTATTTTTCCTCGAAAGGCCTCCACGAGAGCAGGGCAAATTCCGGATTCTTTGGGAGTACAGGGACCGGGGGACAGGATCAGGTGGGTGGGATGAAGATTAATCGCCTCCTCAACGGTGATCTGATCATTCCGAACCACTTTGATATCGAGCGAGCCGTCAAGAGCGCCGATCCCCTGGACCAGGTTGTAGGTGAAGGAGTCGTAATTGTCGATGAGAAGCAGCATAAATGAATAGTGTAGACGGATTGACCGACATCCCGGAAATTCTCAATGCAAAAAAGTAATATTGAGGAATCAGCACTGCCTGAATCAGGCGGCTTCGCGGGTACCCGCTACGCCGTCCTGCGTCACCACGAACAGTTTGTTGGTGATGGGGTAGGGCATGCGTTTGTAGTCGGTGTCCACACGCTGCTGGAGACGCTCGACAAATTTATCGGGATCGCAGGATAGGGCGAGAAACATATCGCGGGCTGGTGTAGCCACATAAAAATCACCGTGCAACGCCGGAGCAAGGCGGGAGTGGAGCGTTCCCAGTAGGAGACGAGCGGCATCGTAACCATCCTGTACGGCCACAATTGCGGCCCGTCCACCCTCGGAAGAATCAACAATCTGAACCTCGAAATCCGGAGTGTAGCGGGCCAGATTTTCCCGGGCGATCGCATCCAGATCGTCCGCCTGCAATCCCCAATGGATCATCTGCTCAACTGTAATACTGACGGTCATCTGGGGCATGTCGATGACAAAGACTATGACCGTGTCGTTGACAAAGGGGATATGCGCGACCTGTTCCTGATCCAGGTGATTAAAAATGGAGACCGGCTGAATGCGGGGCATGATGCGGGGTTTGGCGACCGAGAGGGGCAGCGTCATCGTGCCGAGGGTGTCCCCTTCAATCAATCGCTCGAGATAATTTTCCACAATTTCCAGCCCTCGATCCGGCTCATAGAGAACCATGCGGTAGAGATTGTCCAACCCCAGATGTTTGCCACTGACGATCAGATCGAGGGGACCCGCAAGATCCACTTCCCGATCCGGGAAGTGACGCCTCAGGATTCGGGCAACCTGTTCACCAAAGGCCTCGGGTTCTCTGGGCATTCGGGCCATGCTTGTCAATCACTCCAAGAGTTCTCAGCGAGTCGAAATTAACCCACAATTATACATTCGTCGATGTTGTACAATCGGTTCGTTATGAATCGGTTTCCCGCTCTCTATCGGCTGAATACTGCGTTCATATCCTCTCCAAGCCCATTCTTCTCTCCAGATTTCTCCGGCCTGGCTGAAAAATCTACTCTTACAGTTTCACCCGAATGTTTCCCGGTACACTACCCTTCTCGATTATGCCCAATCTCTGTCATATCGGACCAGTTGCAATCGGAGATGATCAGCCGCTCGTTATTCTGGCCGGTCCATGTGTGCTGGAGTCCTCAGAAATCAATGATCAGATCGCTGAATCGTTGGTTTCTTCCTGCCAAAAACTCCATCTACCCTTTATTTTCAAGGGAAGTTTCGACAAGGCCAACCGATCCAGCATTCATTCCGAACGGGGACCGGGATTAGAAAAGGGATTGGCGGAACTCGAGCGTATCAAGCAAAAATTCGGGGTGCCGATTACTACGGATGTGCATGAGCCGAGTCAGGCCGCGTCTGTCGCTCAGGTTGCGGAACTGCTGCAAATACCTGCATTTATGTGTCGCCAGACCGATCTTTTAATGGCGTGTGCGGAAACGGGGAAGGCGGTTAATGTGAAGAAGGGGCAGTTTATGGCTCCTTCGGAGATGCGGCATGTGGTGGCGAAACTGTCTGAGGGGGGATGCGAGAATATGATGCTGACTGAGCGGGGGACTTTCTTTGGTTATCACCGCTTGGTCACTGATTTTATCGGACTAGGAGATCTGATGGGCCTAGACTGGCCGGTGTGTTTTGATGTAACGCACTCGACACAACTGCCTGGAGGGGGGGATGGGAAAACTGCGGGGAGGCCTGATCAGGCGTCTCGGTTGGCGAGGGCGGCGGTGGCGGCGGGCGTGCATGCTTTGTTCATTGAGTGCCATCCACAGCCCTTCAAGGCCCTTTCTGACGCTTCTACGATACAGTCGTTGGACTTCATCCCGGAAATTCTGGGTCGGGCGGTAGCAATCCGAGAGGCAATCCAGACGACAATTTAGAAGAAAAATGATCGTCTTTTTCCGACCTTTGGTAAGAATTGACGATGTTTAACTGGTCGCAGGTGAATTTGCGACATACGATTCTGACAGCCATGAAATGCGATCTTTGCAACCAACCCGCCGTCGTGCATGAAGTCACAGTGAAGAATGGACTCAAAAATGAAGTCCATTTATGTGAGCAGCATGCCGCGGAAGCCGGATTCACGCCGAACATGCAACAACCCATCAATGAGTTACTCACTCAGTTTGTGGTCGCCAAGGGGGGGCGATCCAAGCGGGTGGCTCAGAAGACCTGCGGAACCTGTGGGGTCAGGTTCAGCCACTTCAAAAGCGGCGGTGCGCTGGGTTGCCCGGATTGTTACGAAGCATTTGAGGACCAACTTTCTCCCATGGTGGAGCGAGCCCAGCATGGCGGCGATCACCATGTGGGAAAAACACCCAAAAGAGCGGGGGTTTCCATTGATCGCCAGCGGCAGATTCAGCAACTGTTGCGAGATCTGGACAGCGCGGTGGCGGCGGAGCAGTATGAACGAGCCGCGGCGCTGCGCGATCAACTCAAAGATATGAAAATCTCCTTTCCCTCAACTTCGACCGCTGGCTCTTCGAAACCCTGACACTGATGGAACTTGCACCCCACGGACCCTGGATGGAAGCAGATGCGCCTCACTCCGATGTGGTGATGAGTTGTCGGGTGAGGATGGCACGCAATATTGCGGGGTTTCCTTTCGTAAACCGCTCCACAGATGCTCAACGGAATGAGTTATTGAATATCTCGCGTCAGGTATTGCTGGGATCAGATATTGCAGAGAACATGATCTGGGTTGATCTGAACAGCGCCACGGAACGGGATCGTCTTCTTCTTTTTGAACGACATCTGATTTCGAAGAATTTTGCCGAGTGCGCCACGCCGTGCGGGGTGGCGGTTTCGGGCGATGAGTCATTGAGCATCATGGTGAACGAGGAAGATCACCTGCGGATGCAGGTTCTGGCTCCGGGGTTGCAACTCGATGGGGTTTTTCAGCGCATCAATGCTATTGACGACACGGTGGAAAGCCGGGTGGATTATGCTTTTTCTCCCCGGTGGGGATATCTCACGGCGTGTCCGACCAATGTGGGGACGGGCATTCGGTTTTCGGTGATGATGCATCTGCCAGCATTGAAGATCACCGGGGAAATTGATCGGGTTCGTCGGGCGGCAAAGGATCTCAATCTAGCGGTGCGGGGGTATTACGGGGAGGGCTCCGAATCTGCCGGTGATTTTTACCAGATCAGTAACCAACTCACGCTGGGACGATCTGAAGAAGACCTGCTGGGGCAATTTCAGGATGACATCCTGCCGCGTATTATTGAATATGAATATCAGGCGCGCCGCATTCTGGTCAGCCGGAGCGCGACGCTGCTGGATGATCGGGCGCATAGAGCATTGGGAATACTCACTTCCGCCCGGTTGCTGGGGGCGGAGGAGGCGATGAAGTTGCTGAGTCGGCTGCGTCTGGGGGCATATCTGAATCGGATTGATGGTCTCGATCCGGCGGTCATCAACAAACTCTTCCTGCAGATTCAGCCCGCCCATCTTCAGTTGGCGGTGGGCAAGGCGCTGGAGGGTGATGCTCTGCGGGAAACCCGGGCTACCTTTGTGCGAACGACGCTGGGGGATTCGGGCAACTCCCTCCCCCCACGCAACTAGACAATCAAATCATGCCGACACGATTAACCCGTTGGTTTCAGTAGCAAAATCAAAGTCTTTGCCGGTGAGTCCGCCGGTGTCGCCGGCATCGTGGGTGATCAGGGTGAGGGTTACTTTTTGGTAGCGAACCATGATGTCGGGGTGATGCTGCTTTTGTTCGGCAAGGTCGGCGATCCGGTTCACAAAAGCCATGGCTTCGAGGAAGTCTGCAAATCCGAAGGTGCGTTGGAGGGCATCACCACTCCGGGTCCAATCGGGCAGGGCATCCAGCCGCGTGGTGATTTCATCGGTTGAGAGTTTGTTCATCTGACTGGTTCCTGGCTCAGGGGAGCGGGCTGGGGTGGAGAGAGATGGTACCCGGAGAAGGAGGGCAATGGGATATATTCCAGCTCCCTTATTCTGCCAACCCCAGACAAGTGAATCGGCGGTTCCTCTGGGTATTGGCTCTGTTTCTTCTGGCTAGTCAGTGATCACCGGTCTCGGGTGGA
>CAZLXE010000033.1:11913-19859 GCA_964563005.1 uncultured Isosphaeraceae bacterium | reverse complement strand
CCGCCGCCTGTTCCACCGGTGCCGAGCCATTTTCCATGGCCATGCAGGCGTTGGATCTGCTCCCGGATCTCTCCTCGTGGGATTTCCAGATTCTCGCCACCGATCTTTCCAATTCGGCGCTGGCGACTGCGCGTTCGGCGGTATACCCCGAGAAAATGCTGGAGAAACTGGATTCCGATCTGGTGCAACGCCATTTTCTCCGGGGAAAAGGAAGCCAGCAGGATAAGGTGAAAGTGAAGGATGCCGTCCGAAAGTTCGTTACCCTGAAGCAGGTTAATCTCATGGATTCCTGGTCGTTCCGAGGCCCGTTCGACATCATCTTCTGTCGCAATGTCATGATTTATTTCGATCACGACACGCGCGAACGCCTGGTGAACCGCTTCCTGAAATTGCTGCGGCCGGGTGGGGTGTTTGTCATCGGAAGTGCGGAGACCCTTGCGGGCATGAATACACCATTCCAAACCGTGCAACCTTCGGTGTATGTGAAGTGAGTGAGGAGAATCAGTGACTTCAATATCAACCCAGAACCAGACGACGGCTGAAACCACCCGGGTGGTGGTGGGGGTGGCGGATGTAGCGGTGTCGGACAATCCCGCCGATCTCCTCACGACCTACGCCCTCGGTTCGTGCATCGGGGTTACGATCTACGATCCCCGATCGTGCGTGGGAGGCATGCTTCATTTCATGCTCCCTTCCTCCAAGGTCAATCCCGACAAGGCCGGAGCAACCCCCGCCATGTTCGGGGACACCGGCATTCCGCTTCTGTTCAAGAAATGTTACGACCTCGGAGCGAAGAAAGAAAACATGATCGTCTGCGCCGCGGGAGGAGCTCAGGTGCTTGCGGACGATGGTCATTTCAAAATCGGCAACCGGAATCGTACTCTTCTCCGAAAAATATTCTGGAAAAACAACATCTTGCTCTCGGCCGACGAAACCGGCGGGTCCATCAGTCGCACCTTCTTGCTCAATATGGCGGATGGACGAGTGAGTGTGCGAACCAAGGGAAAGGAGCATGTGCTATGGCAAGCGTAATTGAAAAACTCCTGAGTACCGTTGAGACCCTGCCGTCATTGCCGGATTCTGCTGTGCGCATCGCTTCCATGCTGTCCAGTGGAGAATATGACATCGATGAGGTCGAGGCGGTGGTCCGAAACGATGAAGCGATCTCCATGACCGTCCTCAAATTCGCCAATTCCGCCCTCTACGGGAAACCCGGCACGGCATTCAGTTTGCGACAGAGTCTGGTTCGTCTCGGGGGGAAAGTGCTCATGAAAATTGTCTTGGAGCAAAAAACAGCAACTCTGTACAAAAACTCCGGAGCGTCTTATGGATTGCAGCGTGGCGATCTCTGGCGCAGCGCTTTGGGCGGGGCCATTGCCGCTGAGCGCATCGCCCGGCATCGAAAATTTGATGATCCCGAACTCTGCTTCCTCAGCGCCCTGCTCCGGGATATCGGCAAACTGGTGCTCGACGGGCACGAAGGCGCGGATTGCATGGCCCAACTGAGCGAGGCCATCAAACCCGAAGAATGTTTTCTGGAAGTGGAAGAGCAGGCCTTCGGAGTGAATCACGCTGACCTTGGAGCCGCCCTTGCCGAACAATGGGGAATCCCCGGGCGCATTGTGAACAGTATCCGATACCACCACGATCCTCCCCCCGACGCCCCCGAACATGATGATCTGTTCGATATCGTCCATGCTGCCGATGTCATCTGTCTCTGGGCCGGTTTGGCCATCGGGCACGATGGCTTGCAGTACCCCATCGCCCCCCATGTGCAGGGTAAATATCTGAAAATCCGGTCCCGGGTCGAAACCTTCGTCAGTCAGACCTGGTGTGATCTCCATGAAATCCAGGAAGGTCTCGGCATGAATGATCCACAGGAGAAAGCCGCATGAGTTGTAATGTATTAATTGTCGATGATTCGCCTATTCTTCGCGCCTGCATCAAGAAAGTAGTCAAACTCGCAGGAATCAGCGAAGACAACATCTTTGAAGCCGGGAACGGCGAAGAGGCCCTCCAGGTACTCGAAACCGTCTGGACCGATCTCGTCCTCCTCGATCTCAACATGCCCGTCATGAACGGCGAAGAATTCATGATCGAACTCAAACAGCGGAAGGACATCAGCGATGTCGCCGTGGTCGTTGTCTCCACCGAAAGTAATCACGATCGCCTGGATCGGATGAAAGAAATGGGAGCGCACGATTCACTGCACAAGCCATTTGAGCCGGAAGATCTCTGTCAACTTATCCACCGTGTACTGGGAGTAAAACTATGAACAATCTCAACGAAGAAAACATGGCCGAATTCGTGGTGGAGGCCCTCGAACGCACCGCTTTCGTGCTCGCCGACATCGTGGATGCGGAATACGCCACCCAGGAACTCCCCCCCCCCGATCGTTATGCCCGTATTGCCTTCACCGGGGACGCCGCGCAGGGGGATGTCATCCTTTCTGCCAGCACCGGCTTCGTCGTCGAACTCGCCTCCAGCATGCTGGGAGTCGAACCGGAACAGGTGAATCCCGAAGTCGAAGGGCGCGATGCTCTCAATGAACTCGCCAACATCATCGGCGGGTCCGTCATCACCGCACTGGGGGGGGAAGAAAAGCATTATGAATACGGCCTCCCCAGCGCGCTCACCAAAGGCGAACTTCCCACCTTCAATGACGACACCATCACCTGCTATATCGAATCCGAGTGCGAGAATCTCACCATTTCCTGGGTTCCCCGCATTGACACCTCGGCGGCGGCCGCCTGAATGATCCGGAAATTGATTTATGTCCACTGAAGTCGGCGTCATCATCATCGACGATTCTTCCATCGTCCGCCGCATGCTCAGCACCGAACTCGGCCGTCAGGCGGGAATTCGCGTGTTGGGGGTTGCTCCCGATCCGTATGTCGCCCGCGACATGATCGTCAAACTCAAGCCGGATGTCATCACTCTCGATATCGAAATGCCCCGTATGGATGGCCTGACCTTCCTGCGGAAATTGATGAAATTTCATCCCATTCCCACGATTGTCGTCAGTTCGCTCACGGCCAAGGGGACGAAGATGGCGCTCGCCTGTCTGGAAGCCGGCGCTGTGGATGTGGTGTGCAAGCCCGATGCCTCGTATTCCGTGGGCGATCTCGCCACCCAACTCGGTGCACTGGTTCGGGGTGCTGCTCATGTACGCGTGTCGAACATTCTTACCCCTTCTCCTTCCGTCGGGACTCTCGCCTCCGGGCAGGCCATGATTCGCACCACCGACAAAGTCGTGGCCCTCGGCTCATCCACCGGAGGCACCGAGGCCCTGCGCACCGTGCTCACCCAACTGCCCCGGCAATCGCCCGGCGTCATCATGACCCAGCATATGCCGCCCGGCTTCACGACTTCCTTCGCCCAACGGCTCAACGATCTGTGTGAAATAGAAGTCCGCGAAGCCGAAGATGGCGATTCCGTCGTCCCCGGCCTGGCATTGCTCGCTCCCGGGGAAAAGCACATGCGTCTGACGCGAAACGGCGCCCGGTATTTAGTCCGTGTCTGTGATGGTCCCCGCATCTGTCGTCATCGACCCTCCGTGGAAGTGCTCTTCGATTCCGCCGCCGAATATGCCGGAGCCAACGCTATTGGCGTCATCATGACCGGCATGGGTCGGGATGGGGCGACAGGCCTGCTCAACATGCGTAATGCCGGCGCCTACACCATCGCCCAGGATGAAGCCACCTGCGTGGTCTACGGCATGCCCCGGGAAGCCGTCGAGTGCGGCGGCGCCTGCGCCATTGAGCCGCTCGATCGAATCGCAGCCAAAATCATCGCCTTCGCCGAAGACAAACTCAAGCCCACACCTCAGAAGCAAGCCGCCTGATCCGTAGGTCAGAATTTTTCCTGACTGGGGGAACGAGCGCCCTACTGCCAAGCTCTCACGAAGCCCCGGCCGGGCACTTCGCTTCATCCGAAGACGATCCGCCATACACCTCATGGGTGGGGCGACCGGCCAACACATTGCTCTTCCCCCAGTCCGCCACATTTTTGAACCGGTCGGAGGCAATGAATCCATCGAACGCCCCCTTGTCGGTCCATTCCGAAACGATGAGATATTTATGCTCGTCATACACATCCCGGTACAGGTGCGTTTCGCCATGCCCCGGCATCTCTCCCATGATGCCAAGCACTTTTGTAAATACCGCCACAAATTCTTCGTCTTTTCCCGGAATCACATTGTAATTCATGCCAACCGTAATCATGTCGTTGCTCCAGTAAGAAATTGTTATCTGCACCATACAGATTGCCGTTTATGATACCCGCCTTCGGCAATCTCGACTGGAATCTCCCCCAATTATGTCGATAATAGTTCAATGACCATTGGAAGTTCGGCAACGCATCCATGAGAGCAATCGTCGCATCCAGTACAAGGTAAGGAAATACCGCTATGACCCATCAGGCCTCAGTCGTATCCGCCGCCCCCACCCTCATCCGTGAGATCATGACCTCAGATCCCATCACTGTGACTCCCTCCACCACCGCTCGCACCCTCGCCCGCATTCTCGATATTGATGAAATCTCCGGCGTTCCCGTGGTGGATGGACAATATCGCGTGATCGGAGTGGTTTCCAAAACCGATCTCCTCCACCGGATCGTGCAGGGAACGGACAGCAATCGGGGTGATTTTTTCCTTGCCCTTGCCGACGATCTTCTCGAAGGGGAAATCGATCCCAACGAACTCGGCATGGTGGAGGACTTCATGAACTCCGATCCCATCACCTGCGCTCCAACGGATTCGATTCCGGTGGTCGCCCACCAGATGGCTGATGCCCACATTCATCGCATCATCGTTGTTGACGAAAATCAGCATCTCCTCGGCATCATCAGCACCACCGACCTGCTGCGTGCCTTAGCCGACTCCCATGAATCTGGTGATTCCTGAAGCATCGAGCGTTGCATCATCCCTTTACGGGTGATGGGGTGGATGGTTTTTTCTTGTTCTTTTTGTTGGCAAAACGGATTTTCGCCTTCAGCAATCCGAACAGATCATCCATCATCGTGCCCGGGATCAGCGACCATACTCCCCAGCGCGTGTCGTAGGGGATGCGGCAGAGGTCGATCCCATCCCGTACCATCCGCTTCATGCGGCGAAAATTCAGGGTGGCGATAAAGTCATCCTCCATCAGCATCGCGAACTGCAAATCGTCCGGCCCGGGAATAATAATCGCCAGCGGCTCATCGCCGAATTCGCTCCGATGGTATTCCAGCACCCAATGCCAGCAGTCGCCGTGCCAGACCAATTCCTCACCGGGATCCGCAAAGGTGCTCATTCGTTCACGCAGGGCATCAAACATCTGTGGGTAATCTTCCTTCAATCCTTCTTTCCCTTTCATGCCATCCCTCAGAATCTCGATCGTGGGCTGATTGAATTGATCCTTCCAGGGATTACGCGAATAAGTTGGCTTGACTTCGACCAAATCCGTTTCGTTCGTATCCGTTGCTTTTGTGGCTGTTTCCGTCATGGAAATTGCGTCCTCACCATTCATATTGATAGAAAACTGTCGATGATCCGGGAAAATCCCTTCGTGGGGTTTTATTCATTATAGCCGTATCAGGCCGAAAATCATGCTCCCGGATGATTTATCCAGTACTCTTTTTCCCTGATCCCCTTGCCTCAATTCCGCAATGCCGTTGAAATACCGAAAGTGCCAGACCCTGTTCAATCCAACTTCGCCTTCGTCATTATGGCGAAATATCCCCAGCCCGGCCAAGTCAACACCCGTATGATCTCTCCTGAAGGCCTCGATGAATCCCAGGCATGCTTCCTTGCCTGGGCCATGATCCGCTGTATCGCTCACCGTCTCTCTTCTCTTTACCCCCTCTTTCTCGCCGTAAGTCCCGACCACTACGGCGAGAAACTCGCTCATGAGTTAGAATTAAGCAAAGTGAATATCATCGACCAAGGTTCGGGAAACCTCGGCGAAAGAATTGAAAAGGTCTGGAAAGCAGTGGGGGGGCACGCTCCCCTCGCCTTTTTCGGCATCGACAGTCCCGACATCCCCTCCTCTGCCCTCGCCCAAATTCCCGCCATCCTCGAAAAAAATGACCTCGCTCTCGGCCCCACCCCGGACGGCGGCTACTGGACCATAGCCGGGCGGAAACTCATTCCTGCCGTCCTCTCCAGAATCGACTGGGGCAGCAGTTCCGTCTATCATCAGACTCGCGAAAATGCCCACCAGAACGGCCTTTCCGTGGGTGAACTCCCTCCCTGGCACGATGTGGATTTTCCCGAAGACCTCGCCGCCCTTCACCAACGCCTCCAACAGACCCTTGAGAGGGCAGATCTCAATCAAATAGATCTGGAATGTTTTACCCGTCTTCAGCAAGACCTCCAAACGATCGTTCCCAATCTTGCCAAAAAGCTCAGAATCGCCGACGATTCACAATAATTCGCAAGTCGTTCTTCACCCCTTATTCTCAGGTGGATCCCATGGATCATCCTTCCTCTCCCGCCATCAACCTTGCCGATGCCTCCATTCTTCTCGTTGATGACAACCAGCAGAACCTCGAACTCCTCCACGCCTACCTCGAATCCCTCCCCTGCACCCTCTACACCGCGACCGATGGCATGGAGGCCATGAATGCCATCACCGAGCATCATCCCGACCTCATTCTCCTCGATGTCATGATGCCCAGAATGTCCGGGTTTGAAGTCTGTCAGGCCGTCAAGGAATCCCCCGACACCCGCGACACCATCGTCATCATGGTCACCGCCCTCCATGAAGTCGGTGATTTTGAGCGGGCTGTCGAATGCGGCACGAACGACTTCATCACCAAGCCCGTCAACAAACTCGAACTCCTCACCCGCATTCGTTCCTATCTCGAACTCCGCCTCCTCAGCCGACAATTTCAGGAAATCATGGATCCCGAATAAGGTGGTGCGGCTCTCCGAGCCGTAGGTCGGGATTTATCCTGACAAACGGTGCCACGACCTGGAGCGGAGCGGAAGGTCGTGCCGGGTGTCCATATCAAATCCTCAAGCCGCCGGTCGTCGCGTGACCGCCGCCGCCGTCTCTCCCATCCGAATCCAGAAACTCTCTCCCCCTCGCGGCTCCGTGGTGATCTGAAGATGATCCAGATAATGCCGCAGCGAAGCATCCTGAAAATCCTCCAGCCACGATTGATCCGCGGAGGGGTTGATTTGCCTGATTTGTTCAATAATCTGTAGCCGGTTCAGCATGGAAGAAACTCCCTGTTTTCGTGTCCTGAATCAGTGGATCGGCCGATGGCAGCCGGATTGAACAGTCGATAACCTTTTTGGACACAAGGATTTGCATCTTGCATGATCTCCCCCAAAAACATACCACCCCAAGGGGGTCCGCCATGATAAACCACCGGATATTGGGTCTGTCTGTTCTTGCGCTTTTTCTTGTCCTTGCCGGGTGCGCCACCACCACACCCTCACTGAATCCAGACCACCGCGAGACCTGGCGATCGGACAACCTAAGTCCCCCCGTCTCCCCTGATTCACGAAAAAACCTGTCCACGGCAACGACCACTCCATCAAGAATCCCCCATATCACCAATACCAATCCCCCCAGTTCTCCCTTCCCCATCGAACCCGCCGCGACCCGATTTCTTAACCGACTTATCCCTCACTTGGAAAACTCATCCCACCCCACCCGTATTTCCCTCCGCGGCATAACCAATCAGAGCCATGCCAGCCGGGAGGAGTTCGAACAATTCATCCAACGCATCGCCACCGTTCTCACCCGCACTGGAAAAGCCCAGGCGATTACATTCACCTCCCACGGTTCTGAAGAGAAGGGGTATGAATTTCGGGGGTCCGCCTATCTCATCACCGCCCACGGCTTCGACCAATGGGAACTCCACCTCCGCCTGTATGCACCTGCACCCCCTGAAGACGCCACCACCTGGCCCCTCTGGGAATCCCCAAATCCCATCCGAATCCTCCGCCATCCCAG
>CAZLXE010000033.1:2585-11813 GCA_964563005.1 uncultured Isosphaeraceae bacterium | reverse complement strand
TCGAGTGCCTCCGGTCATCCCCAACACACATACCACCGCCAGAACCGCATAAAACTTTCGCATCTTTCCGTCCTTTCCTAAAGTATCCATTGGCTCCAACTCCTCAGGCCCAGTGCTTGAAGTGCTTTGCCAATAACACCTTACAGCAAAAATAACTATTAATCAAGGAGTTTTATCGGAATTTATTGAGATAGTTTACTCAGCAAGTTACCCACCCTACCCCCGCCCCTCCCGCAGTCGAGGCACTCCGATTGCCAGAAATCCCGCCGCGAACAGCACTAGGAACGGTGTCCCCACCAGTGTCGCCGGTTGCAGCATGGTCCCCGCAATACACACGAACAGCCCCAGTCCCAGTCCCACTTCCCACATTCCCGGTATGAATCTCGGGAGGAACCCCACCTTCCGACGCGGCCGACTCTCCAATGCCGGATCCATCGCGCTCACCTTTGCTCCGTTGAACTTCGGTGTGCGGATGAACGGGCTTTGCTTCCCCAGCATCGCCTCTACAATTGCCCTTGTGTTGGCAATGCTCATCCCCACCCCCACCGCCATCAAAGCCGGCAGCATGAGGAGAATACGGATGATTTTCCTTTCCCGCACCCATTGCGACACCAGATAAAACGAGCCCGCCGCACAGGTTCCCAGACCCAGGCAGATCAGCCCGATCAGAAGGATCGCCCGCCCCGAAAATCCATACTGTGGCAACGGAATGAACAACGCGGGCAACGCCAGCATGCTCAGCAACAGAATCGCCGCATAGGGTAAAGGTGAGGTCAGGTGGAACCATGCCTCGACCTTCACTCGCAGAGGAACCTCGCTCCGGAGAATCCGGGGCAGCAATTTAATCCCCGTTTGCATCAACCCCTTCGTCCACCGATGCTGCTGACCCAGAAACGCACTCACCGTGGGGGGAAGTTCCGCCGGGCAGGTTACATCGGAGAGAAACTCGAATCGCCACCCCGCCATCTGGGCGCGATAGGAGAGATCGGTGTCTTCCGTCAGTGTGTCATGCTGCCACCCCCCGGCGTCCTCGATGCACTGCCGTCGCCACACTCCCGCCGTGCCGTTGAAGTTGAACCAGCACCCCATTGCCGACCGCGCCGCCTGCTCCACCACGAAATGCCCATCGAGGAACATCGCCTGAATCCGCGTCAGCAGCGATTCCTCCCGGTTCAGATGCTCCCACCGTGTCTGCACCATGCCCACACGCTCATCCGTAAAATGGTGAATTGTGTGATGGATAATGTCCGGGGGCGGCACAAAATCCGCATCAAAAATCGCCACAAACTTCCCGGTAGCCGACGCCATCCCCGCTGCCAACGCTCCCGCCTTGAATCCCTCCCGGTTTTCCCGATGCAGATATTCAATGTCATGCCCCTCCGCCGCCATCGCTTCGCAACAGGAACGGGCAATCTGGGCCGATTCATCCGTCGAATCATCCAGCACCTGAATCTGCAGCAATTCCCTCGGATAGTCAATCGCGCACGCCGCCCGAATCACCCGCTCCGCCACCTGCATCTCATTGAACATCGGCAACTGCACCGTCACCCGAGGCAGATCAACAAATCGCTCCGCGGGCGCCGAATCTCGCCCATGCGCCCGACGATAATACTGCCATACCATCCAATATCGATGCCCGCCATAGATACACAACACCGACATCACACCGAGGTAGCAGATCAACAATGGCCAGGTGAGAATTTCCATGAAAGGCAAAGAAAAGGTGGAAGAGTGGGGGGGAAGCCGGGGGGTAAGCCGTGGGTACTGTGGGTTGAGGAGAAAAAGTGACTGAAAATGCCAGTTCAGAACCAAACCATCTGAAACCCCCATATTGTTCCAATATCCAGACAAATGGCAAGCACAACGGACGATTAGACTATACCGCAATCCCGCCCCGAGGATGATAAAAAAACTGCTCTGGCTGTCTTAATTCAGTCATATCGGGACAGGAAACAGCGAATCCCGCCGCGTACTATCATGGTGATTCCCCCTCTCTTTCCGAGGAATCTTAAAACCGACTCACAAAATGATCAATCCCCGAATCCCAAAAAGAAATCACCGCAATTCGCATTAAGAACACCCTCTTCGCCCCTGAACACAGAATCATCCAAATGGAGACATGTCATGCCTGAATTACTCGATGCCGTAGGAGAAAACATGATCTGGGTCATCCTCGGCGGCTGCTTCGTCATCAGCATCATCGCCAAAGCCATTACCAGCATCATCACCAGTTCCGCCCGCGAACGCAGCCGCCGCGAAATCGCCGCCTATGTCGCCGAGGGATCAATATCCCCCGAGCAGGGCGAGCGGCTGATGAGCGCCAATGTGAAGCGATCCTGCTGTGATGAGATTGCCTGAACCGAGATTTCTCGCTGCCTTACCGGATTCAATTCACTTCCCGCCCCGTCCCCCGGGTCAAGTTATGAATCTGATCTGCCATCAATTCCCCGAATGACTCCCGCTCCCCATCCGGCCACCGCACCTCCACTTCCTCCACTTTATCAAGTGCCCCCAGCCCTACATGAATCCGGGGATCATTGCTGGCCAGATAACTCGTTGCCGTGCTGATCTGCCGCATTACTGCTCGATCCCCCACCCGCATCGACACCACCGCACCCACCGCGTCTCCCCCATTCCGGTTCACCACCCGCATCATCACCCAATGTCCCCGTTCCGGCGCTCGGTTCATCAAAACATGCACCGGCCCATCCGCATTCACCACCACCACATCCACACCCCCATCATTATCCAGATCGCCGAACAACGCAGCCCGGCTGCTCTCACAAAACAACTCCGCCGTCCCCCCCCGCGGCTTCACTTCCGCAAATCCCCCCGTGCTCGTTCCCCGATACAGCAAGTTCGGCTCCGCATACGGATTTTCCGCCCACACCTTCGTCATTCGCATCACCCGCCCGTTCACCTCATAAAGATCGAGCAGTCCATCGTTGTCAAAATCCACCATCCCCACGCCGAATCGCGTGAACTGACGGCTCATCGTTCCCAGCCCTCCCCGCATCGTCCCATCCACAAAATGATCCCCTTCATTGACATACAGTGAATCGGTTTCGTTCCGCAGATTACACACCAGCAGATCGAAATCCCCATCGAAATCGAAATCCTCAATCGCCACCCCCATGCCCGCCTTCGCCACCCCCGCCTGATCCACCGCGCACCCGGCAAACACCGCCTCATCCCGAAAAGTCCCATCCCCCTGATTGATCCACAAAATATCCGGTGTCTGATCGTCCGCCACAAAAACATCCACCCACCCATCCCCATTGAAATCTGCACACCCCACCCCCAGTCCATTCCCGAAACTTTTCGAGATCCCCGCCTCTTTCGTCACATCCGTAAAAGTACCATCCCCCTCGTTCCGGTACAGCACATCCATCGCCGGGGCGTTGTAATTCTTCGGGCTGCAGAAGTCCGGCGCCCCGAATGCGTTGTAGCAATCCTGCTCCGTCGAGGGCGACCAGTTCACATAATTCGCCACATACAAATCCAGATCACCATCCCGGTCGTAATCGAAAAATCCCGCCGACGATCCCCATCCCTCATGCCCCACCCCCGCTTCCGCCGTCACCTCCAAAAATCGCCCTCCCCCTTCATTCCGATACAAAACATTCCGGCCAAGATTCGTCACATAAAGATCGACATCCCCATCCCCATCATAATCCCCGCACGCCGTCCCCATGCCATAGCCCCGATCTCCCGTCCCGCTCGCCGCCGTCACATTCTGAAAAATCCCCTCTCCCAAATTCTCATACAACTCATTCCCCGCCGTATTGCTCGAAGGATCCGCCGCGCTCCCACTCTGCACCAGATATAAATCCAGATCCCCATCCCCATCCATATCAAACAGCGCCCCGCCCCCGCTCACACTCTCCGGCATCAGATGCTTTTCTATATGCCCGGTGTCATGCACGAAAGTCACGCCCGACTCAACCACCGAATTCTCAAACCACACCGGTCCCGCATATTCCTTCACCACCACCGGCTTCCCCGTTTCTCCGCCTCCACATCCCACTCCCAGAAATAAAGAGACTCCACCCAGACCAATCACGATGAATCGCATCCGCGAAAAGCCAGAATTCATTAGCAAAGTTACCGGGAGATTAAGCAACATCAAAACTCCAATGATCCATCCAGACACTCATCAAAAATACCTAAATTCACGGCCTCCCCCCACGGTTTCCCCCGGGATTCCCCAGATTTCCTCCAGACATTTTGTTCAAATCATTCTCAATCGCCTCCAGATTCCGCAACGATGCATTCATCCCCCGCGCCGTGCGCACCTCTGCAAACGCCTCCTCGAATCGCCCCAGATACCCCAACGCATACCCCAGCCACAATCGCGATTCCGCATGATCCGGATACAACCGAACGGATTCTCGCAGAACCCCCTCCGCCTCCGTCCATCGTCCCAACTGCCCCAGTGCCTGCCCCAGTTGCAATCGCACCGCCACCCCCCCATACCCCCGCGCCATCGCCTCCTGAATCTCCGCGACGCCTCCCTCCCGATCATTATTCAACAACAGCACCCGTCCCAACTGCCAGTGCGCCGGGCCGAGCGAAGGATTCAATTCCACCGCTCGGAGGGCATGCACCCGCGCCTTCCCCAGATTCCCCAGATGCTCGTAGGCCAGCGAAAGATTGAGGTGCGTGGCGTAATGATCGGGATCGTGCCGCAGCGTATCCAGCAGCACCTTCCTCATCCGCTCGAACTTCCCCCGCGATTCATACACCCGGGCCAGGTTATTCAACACAATGGGATCACGCGGCTGAATCAACCGCGCCTTATTCAGCAACCGCTCCGCTTCATCAATGTTCCCCTCCCCCGCCCCCGAAGTCGACATCCCCAGCAACCGCTCCGATTCCTTCAACAATCCCGAATACCCCGTCCGCAGCGACAGCAATTCCGTTGCCCACGGATCGAGTTCCGGCGGGATCGCCCCTGCTCCCCGAGCCGAAGCCAGTCTCGCCTCTTCCATCCGCTCCCCCCCGGGAAAACCTCGATATCCCGATGCTAAAAGCATCTGCGCATACCCGAGATCAGCAAACTTCCGCACCACCGGCTCCAGCAATCCCACCGCCTCGGCAAACTTCCCCTGCTGCAGCATCACCTTCGCCAAGCCCATATCGTTCAGCGGATTCCCCGGCTCCCGGCTCCTCGCTTCGCTTAAAACCTGCTCCGCTTCATCCACCCGCCCCAGTTCGAGCAGCCACGCCCCCAGCCGCCTTCGGGCGGGAATATATTCAGGATCGATCGCAATCACGCGCTGCCCTGCCGCCACCGCCTCCTCCATCGCCCCCGCCTCCTGATGCAGCCGGGCCACCCCATACCACGCCCGGGCCGACCCGGAATCCATCTCGATCACCTGCCGATAGGCCTGCTCCGCCTCTTCCGGCAACCCATTGGCGTGATACAGCATCGCCAACCGCAACCGCAGCGAAACCTCACTCGGATTTACTTCTATCGCCGCCAACTGTCCCTCAATCGCCTCCACAATCAATGGATCCATCAGTCCCAGATTCGCCGAACGAACCGGTGCCGCAACCTTCTCACAACCCCCAACTCCCGAAAAGGGCACCAGAATCAACAGAATAAGGAATCGAGACAGAAATCGCATCACACCCCCATCATACGCCCCAACCCCCACCCCCGGAAACCCGCTCCAATCCTCAAGCAACAAAATTCCATCTCTTTCTCCTCCTCGGTGTTCTCTGTGATAAAGAAAAACCTACGCCTGTCGCGGCGCGAATCCGGTGTTCATATCTCCCACCACATGCACGGCCAGCCGGTTCGTCACTCCTGTAACTCCCAGCGGCCAACCCGCCACCAGCACACACGGATCGCCCGGTTCAGCCCAGCCCGAGTGAATCAGGTACGCATCCGCGAGATGTGTGAACTCCGACAGGTTCTCCGGCATCTTCATCCGCACCGGCACCACGCCTCGATATAAATGCATCTGCCGAGCCGCCCGCAGGTCGGTGGTCACCGCGATGATCGGAATATGAAAATTGTTCTGGCTCAGCAGCCGCGCCGCCTCTCCGGTCTGCGACCATGCCACAATGAATTTCGCCCCTACATCCTGGGCCACCGTCCACACCCCGTGGGCCAGGGCTGCCGTCCGGTCGTGCTGCTCCCGCAGTTTCTCCGGCGGGGTTTCCTCATGAGGATTTGCGGCGATGGACTGCTCGGTGTATTCCGCAATCCGCCGCATGTGATCCACCGCCATCACCGGATATTTTCCCACCGCCGTCTCCCCCGACAGCATCACCGCGTCTGTTCCCTCGAAAATCGCGTTGGCCACATCCGTGCATTCCGCCCGCGTCGGGGTGGGGGCGTGAATCATCGACTCCAGCATCTGCGTCGCCACCACGCACGGCTTGCCATATCGCTGCGCCTGCTTGACCAGAAGCTTTTGAATCACCGGCACCCGCGTGGGATCCATTTCCACCCCCAGATCACCCCGCGCCACCATAATTCCGTCCGTCACCTGCAAAATGGCTTCGATCTTCTCCACCGCTCCCGGCAGTTCGATCTTCGCAATGATGGGTATCACCAGATCCGGCTTGCCTTGTTCCTTGCAATTTCGTTCGATTCCTTCCTTCAACAACCGCACATCTTCCGCACTCCTCACGAAACTCAACGCCAGCATGTCAACCTCATGCTCCACCGCCCACGCCACACATTCCCAGTCCCGCTTTGTGATCGACGCGATCGACAAATCTGTCTCCGGCAGATTGACCCCCTTCCCCGTGAGAATCTCCCCCCCCGTGGTCACCGAGCAGATCAACGCATCCGCCGTCTTGTCCAGCACCAGCATCCGTACCGCCCCGTCGTTGATCAACACCCGCTGCCCCGGTTCCACATCATCCACCATCCCGGCATAAGTGCTGGTCAGGTATGCGGCCTTTGATCCGTCCGAGGGTGCCGCTTCACCTGACTGGTGTCCCCGACGAAACACCACCTCCGCCCCCGCCTCCACCATCATGCTCCCCCCCGAAATCGGCCGCACCCGAATTTTCGGCCCCGGCAAGTCCCCCAGCACCGCCGTTGGTCGCCCCATGCTTTTCGCAATGTCGCGGATCAAAGCCAGCCGTTCCCCATGACCCGCCAGATCACCATGACTGAAGTTCAGCCGGAACACCGATACTCCGGTCTCGATCAATTTCCGAATCGCATCTTCATCCGACGATGCCGGCCCCAGCGTGGCGATGATCTTCGTCAGAGCGGGAAGCGCCGCCATGCGGTTCGATCTCTTCTTCATTTTTCGTCCTGTATCAGAAGATTCCGGGGATTGCATTATTGTCATGGACATCCTGTATAACTCAATTCATCAAGAATCCGCACCCGCCAACGCCACAATACGGCGGTAATTCTTCCGAAAAAACGCCCCACACCGCCGACGCATCGTATCGGTCCCCGACGCCTCCTCTGGCCACAAACCCGCATCCTTCCACCCTCCCCGCAACCATCCCGCTTTGATCGTCCCCAGATATTCCTCCTCCGCCAATGAATACATCGCTCCATCAGGCCCTGCAATCTCCGGCATCGCATCAAACAACTCCAGCATCTCCCGCAAAACCGCATCTTTCACATCACTCCTCATCACCAGATTGCGCCCAGTCGGGGATTCCGGGGGTGGATAAGAAGGGTGGGTCACAATTGCCTCCCACGCCTCCTGCAATTCCTCGTGTACATCCATCGCCATGGCGGAAAAGAGAACCGCTATGAACGCTCGATAATTCCGGTTCGGATACCGAAAAGAAGAAGCCAATTCAAACGGATTCACCCGATCCACAAACCGCTCGAAGTATTGCTCATACATCGCCCGCACCACCGGCATCCGTCGCAGCTCAAACTGATGTGGTCCCAGACCGTCTTTCTCCCATTCCTCCACTCCGAACTGCCACAGGGCCTGCCCATCATCCGTAAGACAGAATTCGATAAACCGCTTCGCCAATTTCGGATGCGGCGCCCCTCGCAGCATCGAAATCGGATCAGGATCAATCATGCTCTCGCCCGGCGGATCAACATACCCCACCCGATCCCGATCTCCCGCCTCCGCTATCGCCTGACTCTGAAACCGTCCGTAAAAATCAATACACACTCCCATCGCCGCATCCCCCTGGCTCACATCCGCCGGTGGTTTGAGTGATGACCCGGAAAAATACCGCCCGTTCGCTGCCATCCTTCTCAATATTCGCCATCCCTGCTGCCACCCCCGCTGTTTGAATATTGCCTCGAACGCCGTGGTCACCGATCCCGACTGCCCCGGATTCACCATCGCCACCCATCCCCGCAACCTCGGATCGCACGCATCCACCCAATATTCCGGCTCCGGCACTTCCAGTCGCTCCAGCACATCTCGATTGAACACAATCCCGAATCCCGACAACGCCGTTCCCCACCAATATCCCTCCTCATCGTAAAGAATGCCATCCCCAATCCGATTCTCGCCATATCGAGCATCCAACCACTCCCGATCGAATACCACCGGCATCGTGATCGGCGTCGATCGCTTCTCCCCATCCACAGTCACCGTCACCCCCCGTTTCAAAACCCCATGTTCGTAAGTCCCCCCCCCGAACACCAGATCCGCATTCCCCCCGATCCGCCCCCCCGATTCCAACGCCGCCCCATATTCCGCCTTCAGCATCTTCCGAATCTCGCTCGTCCCGCCCGGCACATTGAACACCACCGCCACCCGCTCCCCATATTCCCGCTCATACCACGCCTCGAATCCCCGCTTGAACTCCGTCCGAATCTGCTCATTGTGCGGCGTAATGATGATCAGGGTCTCCGCATCGTCCTCAGATCGTGGAGATTCCGTCCGCAGCAACAGCGGCCCCCCCAGCAACGCCAGAAACAATGCTGTCACCACTATGCCGGTAAGCCGCATCAGCGCACGCTACCCCACCTTATCCAGACCGGCAACCGAACCCCCATTTCTCTCGAATTCCCCCTCCCAATATCGGACCTCAGCCCCCGATTTAATCCCTGCTATTCCGGTGTTTTCCCCACTCCGGAATGTCGATAGAAATCATTCTCGAAAATAAATATTTTTACGCTGTTCAAGATAAGGATCATCACATGATTACTTCAGGCATGGGCTTCTTCCTCCAGGTTCCCGACGATCCCCGAAAAAATTTCCTCAATCCCGGCCTCATAACGAATGTCGATGGGGACATGCACTCCGCCGAAGTGGAAATTTCCCCCGA
>CAZLXE010000033.1:0-2485 GCA_964563005.1 uncultured Isosphaeraceae bacterium | reverse complement strand
GAATTTCAGACGGGCGCCCAGATCACCGTCGCCATCGAGCACGAGGGCAACAAATATTCTGGCGCTGCCTGCATCCAGAGTCAACGAGAATTTGGCAAAAACCAATTCCGCTACGGCCTCCACGCCCTCGATGACAAAAAACTCGGCGGCAACCTCATGCTCGGCATGCAGATGCTCAGTATGGTCGTCCAGCGCCAACAACTCCAACGCCTCTCCGGCGCCGCTTGAATCCACTGACTTGCTCATCCGGTTGAGGAGAGCAAAAAAAACATCGTTACATTTCAACCGCCCCTCGATAGTGACGATAGACAATGTTCGTGCGAGCCAGGACCGCCCGCTTTCACCCACTCACCTTGTGAAGAACGAAAGGTCCCGGCATGCTTACCAAAGGCATGGACTTTTATGTCCAGATTCCCCAGGAATCAAACGCACGCGTCCTCCACCCCGCCACCATCACCGATATCGACCCGGAATCTCAAATGCTTTCCGGTGATATTCTGCTCCCCACCGCCGCCCTCCACGAGGGTGATGAAATCCGCGTATATTTTGACCGCAATCGTGACTTCATGCAGCAACCTGCCTCTGTCACCGCCGTGCTCGGCGAAACGCCCCTCGTCAAGTCCGACAATGTTCTTGACGACTCCGCTCGCCTCAAACTCGCCGTAAACCTCCAGACCCAGGGTGAACCTGTCTCCGCCGAGTCCCGCCAGTCCTATCGGGTCTCCACCATCAGCGCAAAACTTACTGCCCAACTCGGGCTGGAAGCCGAATGTCCTCTCCTCGACATCAGCGCCACTGGATTCTCTGTCATCAGTACCGAGGATCATGACCTCGGAGCCCAGAAACCTGTCGACATTATTAAAGATGGAAACCGCTTTACAGGTGCTGCCTGCATCCAGAGTAAACGCACCCTCAGTCGAAACCGTATCCGCTATGGCCTCCACAGCATCGAAGACAAAAAACTCGGCGGCAACCTCATGCTTGGTATGCAGACATTTTCAATGTTAGTCCAGCGCCAGCAACTCCAACGCCTCTCCGGCGCCGCTTGAGAAAAATCCACAGTCTCCTACATAGTGAGAAACCCGGGCAAGTATTCTTGCCCGGGTTTTTTGTGGTCTCTGTAATCTCCTCGCAATGCATTCTATTGATGCACCACCACCAACCGGTCCACCCCCTCCACCACCACCTCCCGCTTCGTCCCGTCCGGCCAGATCACCCGCAAACCCTTAACCTTCTTCCGCACCCCCAATCCGAAAGTCACCGGCAACTCCACCTGCGAAAGATAACTCCGCGTCGGCATCACCTGTCGCCGCAATACCTCCCCATCCCCCATATCCAACTCCACCCAAGCCCCGATCGCATCCCGATTCATACCCTCACCCGAACCCACCACCCGTATCCGCAACCAGTGATGCCCCAAATCTTGATCGTTCCGCAATAACCTCGGCCGTCCTCCCGTCTGTGTCAATAAAACATCCAGATCCCCATCCCCATCAATATCCGCATACGCCACGCCCCGTCCCACCATCGGCTGCCCCAGATCCCCTGTCCTGGCCGCCGGCATCTCCGCATAGCACGACCGCGCTTCCGGCCCCACATTCCAGAACAACTGCGCGGGCTGGCGATAATGCTGGCTCGGCTGAATCTCGTTGATTGTCTCCTCCAAGTGCCCGTTCGCCTGCAACAGATCCAGCCGCCCATCCAGGTCGACATCGAAAAAGAACAACCCGAACGATAACTTCAATCGACTCGGCGCCCCGATTCCCTCTCCGATCGACTCATCAGAGAAAAAACCGCTCCCCCCCTGCGTCACATAAAGCGAAGTCATCTCATTGGCAAAATTCCCGATCACCACCCCCAGATCATCATCATTTCGATACGCCCCCACATCAATTCCCATCGCCCCCGTCGCATTCCCATCGCTCCCGAACGCCAGCCCCGACAAATCCCCAATCTCCTCAAAAGTCCCATCCCCTCGATTGTGAAACAGAAAATTCTGTACCGTATCGTTCGCCACCATCACATCCATCCACCCATCCCCATCAAAATCCACCGGAGCCAAAGCCAGCGCCTTCCCCATCGCCCCCCCGGTGACCGGATTGTCAATCTGAATCCCCGTCTCCGCCGAAACATCCGTAAATGTCCCATCCCCATTGTTGTGATACAGATACGAATGCGTCCCCCGATAATTCGTCGGCGGCCCATACGCCCGATCTGTCCCGTTCAGCGTGAAGTTTAATTCCAGATCAATCTCCCGCGACCACGCCACATAATTGCAAACAAATAAATCCAACCATCCATCATTGTCATAATCGAAGAACCCCGCACTCGAACTCCACCGATCCCTCTCCCCACCCACCCCCGCTTGCGCCGTCACTTCCACAAACCGCGTACCCCCGTCATTCCCGCGCAGGCGGGAATCCAGCACACCCTCATTCCGAAACAAACGACTCCCCCCCAAACCCGCCACACAAATCTCCACATC
>CAZLXE010000032.1:0-19955 GCA_964563005.1 uncultured Isosphaeraceae bacterium | reverse complement strand
CGGGGGCGGCGTTTGAACATATTGGTGATTGTAGCCCGTTGAATGCGGCCAATGGTCAGTCAGGGATTCCTGGCTGCGTTCTTTGCCATCAGGTCGGCTACGGCTCGGGTGAATTGTTGCTTCATTCTCTGTTTGATCGCTTCCATTGCAGGACACTCTTCCCCCATGAGTTCTTTCATGCTGGTGACGCCGCGCCCGGCCAGGCCGCAGGGGATGATGTGGGTGAAGTGGGAGAGATCCGGGTTTACATTCAATGCCAGGCCATGCATCGAGACCCATCGAGACAGGCGCACGCCCATGGCGCAGATTTTCATCAAAGGAGGGGCCTGGCCATCATGGTGGGCAATGCCCACCCTACACCTTCCCCCCACCCATACTCCGGTCGCTTCCGCATCCCGAACGCCTTCGATTCCGAACTCGATTAGTCCTTCGATCACCACCTGCTCCAGGAAGCGCATGAATCCGTGCAGGCGCAGGCCGAGGCGGTTCAGGTCGAGCAAGGGATAGATCACGAGTTGCCCCGGTCCGTGGTAGGTGATGTCGCCCCCCCGGTCGGTCTCACACACTTCAATACCCGCCTGGGCCAATGTTTCCGGGGGCGAGACGAGATGATTCCGTGCTCCCTGCCGGCGGCTGATGGTGATGACGGGCGGGTCGTGCTCCACCAGGAGGAGATATCCGGCGGTGGTTGATGAGGCATCTTCCCGGGCGGCGATGACTTCCTGCTGAAGTTGCCTCTGTAATGCCAATGCCTGGAGGTATGCCATTCGCCCCAGATCGCGGACCATCAGCCCATCGGAATCGGGTGCGGAACATTCCAGTTCTGAGGGTTGTATTATGTCGCCCTTGGAATCCATGACTGCATCATAGACCACTTCCTCCCCTTTTCGCTGATCACAGAATACTGAACGCTGATCGCTCTCTCCCCCCATGCCCACTATTCATCCTACAGCCATCCTGACTGGCGACATCGCCCTGGCCGATGATGTCTCCATCGGCCCCTACTGCGTGCTCACCGGCCCCCTCACCATCGGGGCGGGCACCCGGCTCATGGGCAACAACTATCTCACCGGCCCCGCGACCATCGGCCCTCGGAACACTTTCTACCCATTTGCTGCCGTCGGCTTCGCCCCTCAAGATTTGTCGTTTGATCCCCTTCACCCCGGCCCGGGGATCGTCATGGGGGAAGGCAACACCATACGGGAGCAGGTTACCATCCATCGGGCCACCCGCGAAGATAAACCCACCCAAATCGGTAACCACAATTATATCATGATCGGCGCCCATCTCGGTCACGACAGCATCATCGGCGATCACTGTGTGCTCGTTAATTATGCCGCTGTGGGTGGCCATGTCCGGTTGGACGACCGGGTCGTTATCAGTGGAGTCGGGGGCATTCACCAGTTTTGCCGGGCCGGTCGCGGGGCCTTCATTGCCGGGGGCATCCTCACCACCAAAGATCTTCCCCCCTGGTTCATGCTCACCGGGAACAATTGCGCGGGATCGCTCAATGTCGTGGGGATGCGCCGCAACAATTTGTCCCAGGATCAGATCGCAGACATTAAATGGGTCTTTAAAATCCTCTACCGGCGCGGCTTGAGCATGGCCAAAGCCACCGTCGCTCTTGAAGAACGCGGTGATAATCCGACAATTAAGGAATATCTCGACTTCATCCACTCGTCCGAGCGAGGAATCGTCCGCGGCCGTCCCGATCCCCGACGCTGAAATGGTCCAGCACTCATGCCCTTCACCTTCTCCATTCTCGGCAGCGGATCACGCGGCAACTGCACGGTATTGTGCTTCGATGACGGCACGCAGCGAAATCTGGTGCTTCTCGACTGCGGATTCTCTATCCGGGAAACCCGCCGCCGCCTTGCCTTGCACGATCTTGAACTCGAAGATGTTAGTCATATTCTGCTTACGCACCTCGACCGCGACCACTTCAATCCGGTGTGGATCAATGCCGCCCGCCGTCTGGGAATCACGATCCATCTGCACCACAAGCAGCGCCTGAGGGCGTTTTCCTCCGGCTTCTCGATTGGAGAAGTGGATTTATTTGACGAGACCTTCAATCTCGATCTCTTCACTTCTGTTGAGGCCATTCATTTTGCCCACGATGCGCTCGGCACTGTCGGCTTCATTATCGAGCATGGCGATGCCCGACTCGGCTTTGCGACGGACCTGGGGAGAGTCCCCGATCACCTCTTCGACCACTTCCGGGGGCTGCACGCGCTGGCTTTTGAATCGAATTATGATCGGCGGATGGAAATGGACAGCGAGCGGCCGATTTTCGTCAAACGCCGGGTGATGGGGGGCATGGGTCATCTTTCCAATGAACAATCGCTCGATGCGGTCAGTCGAATCGCCGCACAGTCGCCTCTTTCGCAGATTGCCCTGTTGCACCTTTCTCAGCAGTGCAACAATCCCCGCATTATTCTCGATCTTTACCGGGACCGCGCTCCTCATTTGTTTCCTTTTCTAACGGTCACCAATCAGAATCATCCGACACCGCTGCTCGGCGTGACCGCTCGACCCCTTCCCGAAATTGAAATCAGCCCGGTTCCCCAGACTTCTGAATCCCTGCTCCGGCCAAGGCCAGCCGAGCATCCTTGAGAATTTCCATCAGGAGTTCTGGCTGTGGGGATCGGTCCCAGATGGCCTGCAGATCTTCCGCTGCCTTTTCCACCAGAATCGCTGCCTTGTCCCGGGCTACCGCCCGATCCGCCGGGATCAGCAATTCCAGATCGGCGAGGGCAAAGGTGACGGCCTGGAGATTGATGATGGGCACAACACTCTGCCGCCACCGCTTTCCTTCCGCATCCTGAGGTAATGCGAGGGAGGCCTGGGCAAAATCGACCCATTTTCCCAAAAGAGCGGTCCAAGTTAACAATTCCGGGTGAAATGAGGTCATGTCCTGATTATCGCGACAGAATCGACGAATTACCACTTTTCTCTGGTTTCCGCACCCCCCATCAGCCCTTTGCATTCTTGTCGAAATGATCCTCTGGTGGCCGATACTCTCCGGCTATGTCACGCAAAAAAACTTCTGCGCGCTCAAAGAAAGCATCTAAATCAATGGATGCCGATTCTGATCCCTTCATGCTTCGCATCTGCTGGGTTGCTGCGGCGGCTCTGGTTGTCTTCTTCGCTCTCGCCCTGGGTAGTTTCGATTCTGCGGATGCCCCCTCTCATGTGGTTGCGGTACACAATCAGCCGGCGGCCAATCTCTGCGGGGGAGCCGGGGCGGTTGTGGCGTATTGGTCGTATTATGTTCTGGGCATCGGTTCCTGGGTGATTCTGTTGTCCATTGCCGGGTATCTGGCGGTTCTCAGTCGAGGTCGTGCGGTTTCCCATGCTCTGGTACGACTGATCGGGGTTCTGCTGATGGCGATCAGCGTTTCGAGTTTTCATGGCCTTCTGGCCAGTCATACCGGTCCTCTCATTGGAGCCAGGGCGGGTCTGCTGGCGGGGTTGATTGTTTCCCAGTTCACGATTCATTTCAGCGGGGTGGGAACTTTTCTTATTCTTCTTGCGTGCTTCGCCATCGGGGCCGTTGTCGCACTGGATCAATTTGTTCTCAAACTCGGCCATCTTTTTACCGCCACTTTCACGCATGCCCGGGCAATTCGCCTCCCCAAAATCTCTGCTCCCCGCCTCAACCGTCCCCAACTCGCCACCGCCCTCGGGCCTGCGGTTTCGCGGCGTAAGGCCAAACTCGATATTCCCATCGACCCGGATGCCGGGGGCCTCGGCGGCACCGAGTCGTTCGATCCCGACGCCCTGGGTGAAGAAGAAGAGTTTTCCGAAGAACTGGAGTACGAGTATGTGGATGAAGAAGGCAATCCCATCGATCCCGATGACGATGCTTACGAACTGATTGATGAAGAAGAGGAAGAGGAGGAGGAATACGATGAGGAAGAGGACGCTCTCGCCCCTCTTTCCGAAGAAGACCTCCGATCTAAAATCGCCAAACTTCCCCTCCGTCTCGGCAGTCAGAATAAATCCATTGCCCGTGATGAGGATATTCCGCGCGAGGACAATTTCGCTGGATATGTGTTTCCCACGGTCGATCTTCTGAAAGATCCCGAAACAAATTTTTCTCAGTCCATCGAGGTTCTGGTCCGCGAACAGGCCGGTCAACTCGAGGAATCACTTCATATTTATGGTATCGACGGTGAAGTGACGGCCATCGAGTCGGGGCCAGCGGTAACTCTCTACTCGGTTCAACTCGCACCCGGCACCAAGGTCGCCAAAATTCAGGCAATTGCCACTGACCTGGCCCGATCGCTCTCGGCTCAGAACATTCGCATCGTCCCCACTCAGGCCGGAAAAACCACGGTGGGAATTGAAGTTCCCAATCCGCGCAAGGAGAAGGTACGCCTCAAGGAACTGATGACCGAGGGCCACGCGAAGAAAATGATCCTGCCGATGTTCCTCGGCAAGGATGCGGCGGGCGAACCCCTCGTAGCCGACCTCACCAAGATGCCCCATATGCTTATTGCAGGAACGACGGGATCGGGCAAGAGTGTGTGCATTAACTCCATTCTGATCAGTTGGCTTTATACCAAGCGGCCGGATGAATTGAAACTGGTGTTGGTTGATCCCAAGATGGTCGAACTGAGCCAGTTTGCCGAGATTCCTCATCTGATGTGCCCGGTGGTGACTGAAATGGCCCGGGCCACAGCCATTCTCGAATGGGCGGTTACGAAAATGGAGGAGCGCTATGAACTTCTTCGCGAAGCCGGAGTCCGCGATATTGTGTCTTACAACGCTCTTGATGCGGAAGAACTCTACGACCGATTCGATGTGGAGGATGAACTCGAAAGAGCCAAGATTCCCAAGAAACTCCCCTACATCGTTTTTGTGGTGGATGAACTTGCTGACCTCATCATGACCAACAAGGAGGTCGAGCAGCACATTGTGCGGGTGGCCCAGAAGGCCCGTGCCGTGGGCATCCATCTCATTCTTGCGACTCAGCGCCCTCAGGCCACGGTGGTGACGGGGCTTATTAAATCGAACATGCCCTGTCGCATCAGTTTCAAGGTTTCCTCCGGCATGGATAGCCGCATCGTTCTCGATCAGAAGGGGGCGGAACTTCTCCTCGGGGCGGGCGACATGCTGATGGTGACGCCCACATCCACAGATATCAAACGGGCTCAGGGAACGCTGGTCGAAGACATTGAAATCCGCAAGGTTGTTCGCTTCCTGAAGTCTGTGGCCAGCCCAAATTTCGAACGCTCTCTCATGAAATTCCGGGGGAATGGCCAGCCCGCCGACGCCGAAGGCATTGACCTTAAGGAACGCGATCCTCTCTTCGGTCAGGCCGTGGAGATCATGATCGAATCAGGACGCGGATCGGTGTCTCTACTGCAGCGCCGCATGTCGGTGGGCTATGCCCGCTCCTCCCGTCTCATCGAACAGATGTACCGGGCGGGAATCATCGGGGACCACAAGGGTTCCGTGGCCCGGGAAGTCCTCATCACCCTCGAAGACTGGGAACGCATGAAGGAAATCGAAAGTCAGAACGAGGAATCGGGAATCCGCTATACCGACTCCCAGGATGATGAGGCCTGCGGCAATGTTCCCGACATTGAAACTCTCTCGGAAGAAACCACCGTACCGGCCGAGTATCGCGGTGAGTATCGTTCGTAAATCCAGAATGATATTTTTGATGAATTTTGGCATTTTTTTGTTGCCTTTCTCAAATTCTGCACGATAATTCTCCTATCGCGGTGTGGCGGACTCTCAACCCACGGGAAAACCCCGTGATGGGCGAAGCCCGAGCCCGCGACGACCATTTCGGCCATCCATGATGAGGCCGCTGAACCCGAATGGGATCAGGACCGCAGATCCATGGAAATGACCGGGTGGGCGATGTGCCCTGCGGGACGCTGCAGGGGAAAAATCCCGGCGGCGGGTGGTTACGCCCGTGACGGCTGAGAATGGACCCGTCTTCCAAAGGAGGTGATCCAATGATTCCATTGAGTGACTGTATGAAGGGGCTGCACATATAATCCCGTGCGCCCGACGGGACTGCACGGCGTGCAGCCCTCACAGGAAAAACACCTGTATCCCCGGTGAGCAATCTTCTCGCCGGGGTTTTTTATTTTCATGTTTTCTGGCGTTTTGGATCAAATACTTCGCGGATCCATTCACCGAGGAAATTGAGGGCCATCAGGGTAAGCCCGATGAACAGACATGGCCAGACCAAAAGCCACCAACGCACCCGCACCACATTGAGTTCGCTCAAACCCGCGGCCGCAAGATTCCCCCAACTGGGTAGCGGCTCCCTCACTCCGATCCCCAGAAAACTCAAAAACGATTCTGAGAGGATCGCGGAAGGAACGGTCAGGGTGGCATACACGATGATCGGACCCAGAAGATTGGGTAGCAGATGTTTCGTGAATTGGCGGTGCAGGGGGACGCCCAGAGCCACACAGGCCTCCATAAAGGGCTGTCGCTTGAGACTGAGTACCTGACCTCGAATTACCCGGGCCATGGTGAGCCAGGTGACACCCCCGATGGCCACGAGGAGGGTGATTACATTAACCACCTGCCGCATACCCGGACTGAGATTGGTTCCATACCGATCGAGTATTCCATCCACCGCAACGGCGAGGAGGACGACGAGCAGGATGTAGGGCAGGCCGTAGAGGATGTCCACGATGCGCATCATCACGGCATCGAGTCGTCCCCCGAAATATCCTGCAATCGTGCCATAGAGGGTTCCGATGACTACGGCGAGCAATGCCGCCGCCAACCCGATGCCCATGCTGATGCCTCCACCGGCAAGGAGACGAATGAAAAGAGACCGACCCAGCAGATCGGTGCCGAACCACGAACCGGGCGGCGTGCCGGTTTCCGCCGTAATCAGGTCTACCTTGGTCTGTTCATCAAGCGCATGGTACGCCCAGAAGGGAGGAAGCAGGGTGGCCTCGGAATGTACTTCATAGCGACGATGAGCGACTCCTGAAGCAGAAGAGGATTCAGATCCCAGTGTATAGGGGAGCGTCAGTACGCACGCCAGAAGCATGATCAGCACGATGATTCCGCCGAGCATGCCTACGAATCGGCGTGAGAGATGCCGCGTCCCCGGAATTCTGTCGGTGCGAACAAACGGTCGCTCATCCATGAACGGCATCGTACCCGGTCAGGGCTGGCTGGGGGTAGATTCGGTCAAGGGTTCCTATCGTCCAAGCCACCCTCTGGTGCGGGTTGCGTTGCTGCAGGATGGGCGCCGGATTCGCTTTTCTGTGGACGAAGCGTTTTCGCCGGGGAGGGCTTGCGGTTTCCATGCAGCATGTGTTGTAATCGATCCTTCGTCAGTTCCTCCATGTGCGCCCGATCGCGGGCCAGATCCTTTTCGAGTTTCAGCACATGATCCTGAAGACGGCAGAGATAATCTTCTCGAGTTTTCAGGGAGATGGCGGTCAGGGCCGACAACAATTTATACAACCGGGCCTCGAGTTCGTTGGCCTTGTCTGTTTGACCTGATTCCCGGGCGAGGCGGCAATCTCTGGCGACTTGTCGGGCATCGGCTTCGGTCTGCATTTCAAAGAGTTTGAGTCTGTACAGTTCGTAGTCGCGTTCCCGTAAATTTGCCAGAGATATCAGTCGTTTTCCACCCCGGTTCATCTGTTGGGCAAATCGCTTTGGATCCTTTTTGCGAAGCAAGGACAAACGATCGGCAAGTTTAGGATCTATGTCGCGGGCCACGGCCAGACACCGTTCGATCATTTTGGCGTTGATGTTCTGGAGATGAAAATGCTCCGCTCGTTCAAACTGCCCCAGGTGTGGTTCATTCTTTCGAATTCGGGTCGCCGGATTCTCTTGAGGCGTGGTGCCCAGAGAAGGGGGGACGATCTTGTCAGATTTCGGGGTGGATTGGGCTGGGGCGGCAGACGGTGTCGCTGGTCGATCCGGCTCTTGGTGATTTCCCTGCGGCGTACCCCCAAGAGGAACGGCGACCATGAAACTCGCCCAGAATGCCGCCGCGATCATGGTTGGAGTTTTGTGCATTTTCGTTCCACAAGAAATCGAGGATGAGGAGGTCGAACGACCCGCCTCAGTTGGCTACATGTCGAGTTCCTGAACCAAAGAGGCAAGATCACCGAGAATGTCATCGGAAGAAAGATCACTGGTGTCGAGTAAATACCCGACCGTTGCCTCTTCGTTATCAGTGGGACGGGAGTTCATCCAGTCCCACTCGTCTGCCGACACAAGTTTGGCGACCGGTTGGAGGGTTTCGTGGGAAGGCAGCCGTATGAAGACAAAGAAAGCCAAGACCAGACAAGCGGCCAAAGCCAGGCGTCCCCAGAGGGGATGGGTGAGCCGCGTTCTTTCCTGAGCCGGAAAACGCAATGCCGGCTGCTCTGCCTGGACAGGAAGAAAATCCACCGAAGCGGTATAGATTCGGTCTGTAAGCCCCTTTGGATGGGATTGATTGGCCACATCTTGGGCAATCAGTGCATCCAACGCCCGCTCATCTGATGAGAATTCATCGGGCAAGGGGCGATAAAAGTTAGGATTTTGTTCATAGTTTTGGTTCATGATATCTCTCGATCAATGGTTCAACGCAGCAATTGCAGTCCTATTGCCGCCATATTCAGTCATCGTTCACCCCTTCCATCAGTTCTCGGAGCTTTTTCAAGGCCCGATGTTGCCTGGCCAGCACAGTCCCCAGGGGCTGATCCAGAAGATTGGCGATCTGCTTGAAACTGAGCCCTCCATGATGCCGGAGGTGGACAATTCGCTGATCCTCGGGAGAAAGTTGGTTCATGGCGCGTTGCAGGGCCGCTAAATGTCCTGATTCATCCGGTCCCGCCACCGTTTCTTGACTCGCCCCGGCCAAGGCGGTGAGGGTGGGCTGTTCCATGGGGATGGCGTGTCGTTTTCGTCTGCGCATCTCATCGCGCAGCCGATTCATGGCGATACGGAACAACCATTGCTCGAATTTTCCCAGTTCGGTGTATTCGGGCAGTTTTTTGACGACGGTGCAGAAAACGGATTGGGCAATTTCTTCCGCCAGTTCCGGATCCCCGCAATTGGCCCTTAAATACCCGAAAACACGATGGGAAAACTGCTCGATGATACTACGCCAGGCGCGCTCATCGCCCCCCGCTGCCTGTTGCAGGGTCTCCTCAAGCGACTGACTGTCTTCTGGAGACGGAGGCATGACGGGCCAATGATAAATGGTTTATGCACAAAGGGCGTGAATTCCTGCCCGGATCGGGGGGGCATCAATCGCAAAGCACGGGGTATCACTACAATCTCGGCACGATGCCCCTCATCATTGCACAGATTGAAGTTACGACCGCATTGGCCCTGTTGATCGGGGGTATTGTCATGCTGGTACTGGGGGGAAACTGGCTGGTCGAGGGATCGGTGATCATCGCTCGTCGGCTGGGGGTGTCACCATTGATCATCGGCTTGACCATCGTTGCTTTTGGAACGAGCGCACCGGAACTGGCTCTGAACATCACCGCCGCATTATTGGATCATGGCGAACTGTCATTCGGCAATGTGGTGGGATCCAACATCGCAAACATCGGGCTGGTGTTGGGATTCGGGGCAATGATGGCTCCCCTGTTGGTGAGCAGCCAGATTATCAACCGTGAATTGCCGTGGTTGATTGGTGTGACGGTGTTCATGACGGTCATCCCGTTCGTCTCCGGCTTCTTTTTTGAATCACCGGAGGGGTACGGAATCGTGCCGGGAGTCGTTCTGATTCTGATATTTTTTGCGTTTACCCTGATGTGGTATCGACAGGGGCAGCGGGATCGCCGGGATCCTCTCCTGAGGGAAGCATCGGCGGAATTGGGGGAGGAACGGAAACGGGGTATTCCCATGGCCCTGATGTTTTTTCTGCTGGGTCTGGGATTGCTGGTTTGCGGAGGATGGGGAGCGGAAAAGGGTGCGGTATCCATAGCAGAATGGCTGGGGTGGAGCGATGCCCTGATTGGGTTGACGATTGTTGCCATTGCAACCAGTCTGCCAGAGGCGGCAACAACTTTCGCCGCCTGCCGCAAGGGTCATACCGATCTTGCGGTGGGGAATATTGTGGGTTCAAATTTATTCAATATTCTGCTGGTACTGGGAGCGACGACGATCGTGGCTCCGGTACCTCTGCCGACGCCGTGGGGAGTCTGGGATTTATTGATCATGCTGGGCTTTACGGTGATTCTTCTGCCTATCACGAGGAGTGATCGGAAGATTTCCCGCCGAGAGGGCCTGCTGCTGTTGCTCTGCTATGTGGGTTATCTGGCCTTCACGGTGCTTCGGGAAACCGCGTTCCCGTAATCGCTCCTTGCTAGCCCACCGGGATATCCGCCCGCTCTCGCAACCATTCCCACTGCTTCACCAACCCCTCTTTAAATGAGGTCTGGGGTCGATAGCCGAGTTCCGATGAAGAGCGGGCCAGATCTGCCCAGGTTCGGTTGACATCGCCCGGCTGCATGGGAAGCCGCTCGATTCGGGGTGTCTTCCCCACCACTGCGCCGATCTGCTCGATCATCTCGCTCAGGGTGACTGGATGAGAGCCGCCGAGATTGAATATGCGGCAGGTTCCGGCATCTGCACCTTTCAGAAACTGCTCGGAAGCCAACACGCCTTCGATGATGTCGTCGATAAAGGTGTAATCACGACTGGTGGTGCCATCCCCAAACATGGGCACGGACTCTCCTCGGGCAATCAAACCCATGAATTTAGAGATCGCCAGATCGGGTCGTTGGGCCGGGCCGAATACGGTGAAGAAGCGCAACGCCGCGATGGGAAACCGGAATAGGTGGGCATAGGTGTGGCAGATCAACTCGCCCGCCTTTTTGGTGGCGGCATAAGGACTGATCGGCTCATCCACGGAATCCGTTTCTGCAAAGGGGACTTTCTTGTTGTTGCCATACACGCTGGAACTGGAAGCAAATACAAATCGGGACACCCCGTGCTCGCGGGCGGCATCCAGCATGGTCACCAGACCATCGAGATTGACCGAAGCATAACGAGCGGGATTTTCGATACTCGGCCGCACCCCGGCCAGAGCGGCAAGATGAAAAACCGCATTGGGTCGGTGTTCCGCGAAGAGAGCGTCAATGGCTTCTTTATCCCGAATATCCGCCTTGATGAATTGAAATTCAGGTGAGACCAGCCCACGAAGATTGTCCTGTTTCAAGGATTCATCGTAGAAGGGATCGAAGTTGTCCACACCAATCACGCGACAATCCCGACTCAGCAACGCCCGGCAAAGATGCGAGCCGATGAATCCGGCAACGCCTGTGATGAGATAAGTTTCTGACATGGCATCCACGGTATCGGATCAATCGGCTCGTCGATTGATTATATCCTGCCGGGAAGAGCCCATCGGCGGAACCGAACGATCATCAATCGCAAAGGGTACCAATTCAATGGCCAGAATCAACCATCGGTGCAAGGAGATGTGAATGCGACCCCTCTTGAAGTGAAATCACCGGCTGTCTTTTTCAATATTTTTCCACATCCGGGTAAACCCTATTTCTGTATTTGCCGTTCCGATCTCTTCGGTTTCGGCCAGCATGGACAGGAATTTTGCGTTGCTATCACGATAGCGAACGGACCCATCCCCATGCAGAATGTTCATCCCGGTCTGATGGTTGAAATCCTCCACCGTGCGCAACCCGTCGGTGACTAGAACCATCTGGGCGTTCAGCGTCCGCCGCTCACCGGTAATCCAGTCTCGATGGCCCGCATAGTGATAGTTGGTATAAATGGGTTCATCCACCACGGCCCCCCAGGGGGCATTCAGTTTGCTCTCCCATTGCCCATCATAGACCTCGAAAGGATGATTCCCGGTATGGCTTGGGCAATAAAACACCTCGGGTCTCCCCAAATACATTTCGCCATAAAGCCGTCCCAGTCCATCCCAGTTTTGTGCCGTTTCTCCCAGATGAGCGGCCATCAGTTCCCGGGGATTGGAAAACTCACGCAACAAAACCGTACTGCGGGGAATATGACCGTGATCATCTTCATACATGATGATGCTCTGGCCCATGCTTCGCTGGTTCGCGGAGCAGATGATGCGATTGGCGTTTTCTCGAACCTGACTCATGGACGGCATCAGCAATCCCGCCAGTAACACTGTTACCGCGAGCACCACCATGAGTTCAATCAAACTAAAGGCCCGATCAGAGGAATGATTCCAATAATTTTTGGCGCGATGATAGACCTGTTCAGGTGGGCAGGTCACATTCTTTGGGTCATCCACGCGCATTACCACCCCTTGTCTACGGTCAATCCGCACCCTGGCGGATCACCAACTGGTCGAGCGGCAAGACTTCCTCCTACGCCACCGACCACGAAACCCCGAAGACCTCCTTTCTTCAGTTCCCAAGTGAAACCGACATTTCTGCCGGATCAGCCACCATCAGCATAGTCGATAATTTCACTTCGGAAAGGAAAAAAAGCGAAAATTGTTAAGATTATTTCTTATTCTTTGAAGTTTTTAAACTTTGTTCGTATTTTGATTGGGTTATTTTGCGTTCAATCGCTCTTTCTATGCAACCGGACCTTCGCGCACTTCGGATACTGTATGCACAAGTGGGGACTTTATGAGTGATCAGGACTGGATTTTAATGCAACGAGTGGCGTCTGGTGATGAAGACGCCGTTTCCGATCTTTACGATCGATTTGGAGCACTGGTGTACAAAGTGTCGAGACAACTCATGCCCACACAGGCGGAAGCAGAAGATGCGGTTCAAGAGGTGTTTCTTCGTCTCTGGCAGACTGCGGATCGCTTCGATCCCCGTCGGGCAAAATTGGTGACCTGGGTCATGCTCATTACGAGAAGGCATCTTATCGATCGCATGCGGCGGAGTGCCGTGCGTCCATCCCTGACGGGTCTGGACAGCGCCGATGCCGCCGATCCCTCGACCACCCCGCCGGGAGCCAAACGCCGGTCTGAAGAGGGGGAGGCGAAATTGCTCGGGATCATCGCCGAACTCCCGGAACTTCAGCGCATCGTGCTGGAGCGGGCGTATTTTCGAGGATATACGCTGCGGCAAATCAGCGAGCAGCTCGACACCCCGTTGGGAACGATTAAGTCAGCCCTCAGCCGGGGACTGGCCCGAATGCGAGATCGAGCCCAGAATGATTGGAAAATAGAACACTAACCCTTCACCCATTCGATGGGGAAAGAAAAAGATCACACAAGAATCACAACAATTGGTTGAAAACAGGCAAGAAGAACCCCTAGAAGGCGTCACGGATGACGAATCCGGAGTAAAGCAATGACCAACACCCCACCCCCCATGACCAGAACAGAACTGTTTGAACTCGCCGCACTGGATGCGTTCGGGCTCCTCGATGAATACGAGTCCATGCTCTATACCCGTTCTTTTCACCACGCAACGGCGGCGGTGCAGGATGAGATTGTTAACCTTCAGGCCGAAATCGTGAGCGATGAATCGCTCCTTCCCCATGTCAGCGCCCCCCCGGAACTTCGCGAGAAAGTGCTTCAACGGGTGGCCAATGCCATTGAAGAAAGCGTGAGTGAACTGGCCCCCATTGCCACCATCGGGCGACGAACCGGAGCCGTTTCCCCCCATACTGCGGCACCATCCATGCTCATTCGGGGTGGATCGACCCCCTATTGGCGGGCTGCGGTGTTTGCTCTCGCCGCCACGACTCTGGTGGTCGCCTATTTCTGGAATGACGCGAATCAGCACAACAACAAAATTGCCCGCTATGCCCTCGACAACATCACTGGAGCGCAAATCGAGCAACTCATAGGGCCCACTTACAAGGAGTTCCTATTCGATCCGATGGTGCGACGCATCGTATTCACGGCCGATGACGCTGATTCCAGCGCAAAAGCGGTGGTGCTCCTTCGCGAAGACGGGCAGGCGTTTGTCGTCATGGCGGGACTCCCGAATCACGAGGATGCGGTTTGCTCGATCACGGTGCGCGAAGGTGATGGACCCGCCATCACCCTCGACACATTCAACAGCCGGGGCAAACTGGTGGGGCACAAAATCGACGCCACCCAGTTCGCTTCTGCCACGAATCTCACCTGGGAAATTACCGGTCCGGAAGGCGTGATTCTCCGCAGCGCATGATGCCTGAAATTCAAGTCTTCTCCAAAGCCGGAAGGAGCATCGCGTCAAGCCGAACCGGCCCGACGCGCCCACTCTTCCTCCCACGGGGCGCGCTCTTTTTCCAGCCCTCGGCGCTCTTCCTGTAAGGCCCGGCAACGCGCTCCGTCTGTATACACCGAAGAGTCCAGCAACAATTCATCGATTTCCCGAATGCGGCTCTCGATCTCTTCGATCCGTTCCTCTATCCGACCCATGGTCAGCGAAGCCAGGGAGGATTGTTTTTTCTGCTTCGTCGGCAGAGATGCGATTTTCTGATTCCTTCCCGATTTTTTGGCTTTCGGTCCTCCTGATTCCTGTACCCGTCGTTCGGATTCCTCTTCCTTACGCTTGCGTTGCCAATCAGAATAATTTCCGAGAAACAGACGAGCCCCTCCCTCCCCGTCGAAAATGATCAACTTCTCACAGGTGGCGTCGATCAACGCCCGATCGTGGCTGATGAGAAGAAAAGTTCCGGCGAACCCTCCTTCCGCCGACAATGCCTGCTCCAGCCGTTCTGCGGAAGGAATATCCAGATGGTTTGTCGGCTCATCAAGTACCAACAGGTTATGCGCGCCCGCCACCAGACCCGCCAGCACCGCCCGGCTCCGCTCCCCACCGGAAAGATCGACCAGATGCTTATCCTGCTCACCCCCAGAAAAAAGAAAGGCCCCGGCCAGATTCCGGGCCTGCTGTTCCGAGGCCTTTGCCTGCCCGTCCAGACCTACGATCACCGATTGAAGATATTGCCAGACGGTCAGGGAAAGATCGAGGTGTTCGTGTGATTGTCGGTAGTACCCCACGCTCAGCCGCGTCCCATGCCGCACTTCCCCCGTATCCGTCTCCAGATTCTTCAGCAGGCAACGCACCAGCGTCGTTTTCCCCGTGCCATTGGGGCCGATGATGCCGATGCGATCTCCCCGGGCAATATCCAGCGAGAACTCGTTGAACAGGGATAGCGAATCAAATTGCTTTGCAATATCCCGTGCGGTGATCACTTGCTCACCCGATCGCGCCGCCGGAGGCAGTTGCAGACGCATGACCTCGAGTTCCAACGGCTTCTCGACCAGTTCATTCCGTTTATAGCGATCCAAGCGTGACTCCCTCCCCCGGGCCTGCTTCGCCCGCTGCCCCGTCTTATACCGACGAATAAAGGATTCTTCCTGACGGATGCGATCGAGTTGCTTTTCGTGAACGCGGGCCTCTGTCATCTGTCGTTCCCGGCGGAGTTCGATGTATTTGTGATAGTTACCCGGATAATCTCGAATCGCCCCCCGCTCTACTTCCACGATGCGCGACACCACATGATCGAGCAGCCGTCGATCGTGACTCACCAGCAGAACCGCCCCCACAAACTCATCCGCCAGAAAACCCTCCAACCACTCCCGGCCATAAATATCGAGATGATTCGTCGGCTCATCGAGGAGCAGCAGGTCCGGGGCTTCCAGCAGCAGCCGGGCCAGTCCCAATCGCCCCTTCTGACCTCCGGACAGAGTACTGGCGAGTTGGGTGAATTGATCATTTGTAAATCCCACCCCATGGAGCATCGCATCGATGCGATGATCGATGGCGTACCCCCCCGCCATTTCAATGGCGGCGTCGATTTTCGCCTGCTCGCTTAGAAGCCGATCCAGTTCATCCCCTTCGGCCTCAGCCATCCGGTCATACAGCACCTGAGCTTGCTGATGCAGAGCATGAAGATCCGCAAAGGCCGCTTCCGCTGCGTCCCGAACCGTATCATCCGGTTCAAATCTTGGATCCTGGCTCAGATACCCCACCCTCGTCCCTCGCCGGAACTGCACCGTTCCTGTATTCGGCTCCAATTCCCCCAGGAGAACTCGCATCAATGAAGTCTTGCCGCACCCATTTCGACCCACCATGCCGATCTTCTCCCCCGGCTCCACGGCCAGAGTCGCCCCATCGAGGACGATCTGTGTGCCGTAAGAAAGTTGTAGATTTGCGGCGGTGAGAAGTGACATGGGCCGGTAGTGTAGGCGGGAAACCTGCGAAATCTTCTGAATCTATAATCCTCACCCCCAAACATGACTTTCCCCTGGTCCATCGACGATATCGCAGATACCCTGCATGCGGGGCTATGCCACCACGCAGCTATGCTCGATGAAGAGCAGGCCATCAAGGGTCTGGACGCCCAGGCCGAACTTGCCTTTCATCCCCTCCTCACTGGTATCCTTATCTCCAGGGGCTATGGCGTACAACGAGAACATCGCTACCCCGCCGATCTTCAAAAGCGCAATGAATCTGAAGGTGAGCGCTGCGACCTGATCCTGTTTCCGGAAGGCAAATCCCTCCGTCAATCACACCATATTCCCACCCTCTTCGATCCTCCGCCGGAGGACATGGTTGATCTGGATGAGGCCTTCTGGATGGAAGTCAAAGTCGTTGCCCAGTTCACCGAAGACGGCCCGAACCGCACCTACACCTCCCAGCTCCTCTCGACCGTCCGCCATGACATCACCAAACTTGCCAAAGACCCGGGAATTCTCCATGCTGGCCTCCTCCTCATACTCTTTACCCAGGATGAAACCATCGCATCCCACGATCTTGAAATATGGCAGACCCGCTGTCTTGAGCGAGGTCTCCCCATCGGCACACCCGGCATCCGACATTTCCCCATCACCGACCGCCTCGGCAATGGGTGCGCAACGACCACCCTGTATCCCGTCCATCGGCATTAATGATTTTGTTAAAACCCCTATACGGGCCAGCAAATCAACTCATGGGGGTCAAACGGCGTCCCAGACGGCGTTTGTTGTTGATCATCTTGCGACCCAGCCGAGTCCGCATCCGGGCGCGGAATCCGTGCTGCCTGATTTTTTTTATTTTGCTGACTCGTCTTGGGTAATGAATCGCCATGAAATCGGTCCTGAGGAAACGCAGTGGGAGATAATTCGGAATCGATCAGTATACAGGAAATCCGTTGGCAATGCCACCTGCCTGATTTACTTCCGGAAATTCGCCGGCTCGAGAAAAATATGAAGAGAAATCAAGACTGACCATAGAACGGTAGAGGATTGGCCGATAGGATACCCAGACCCCATGCAGTGAAACGGCGTTCGTTTCACTGGTCGAGTCTTGTTGCCGCTTGATCCTGAGATTTCCCCGAAAAACCGATGAAATATCGGATAGCCAGGGCGATTTGAGCGTATTCGAGCGATATCAACACCCGCCCAGGACGCATGGATAAAATGGAATCCCCGGGGACTACTGATCCCCCGCCTTTCCCGGCGGGCATCGATTGGTACTCGTCCAGATGGCTCGGATTGTGTTAACCCCAGAAGAAATCCAAACCGCTGAACAAATCATCGGCCACCAGTTCGCCGATCCTGCCCTGCTGGATCAGTCCCTGACCCACGCTTCGCTGGCCGACTCCCGGCTGGCCAGCAACGAGCGGATGGAGTTTCTCGGGGACGCCGTTCTGGGCTTCGTGGTATGCGATTATCTCTACGGCAACTTTGAGGATGCTCTGGAAGGGGAGATGACCAAAATTAAATCCTCCGCGGTGAGTCGGCGGTTGTGTGGAATCGTGGCTCAAGAAATCGGTTTAGGAGAATTGATCCAGACCGGAAAGGGGATGGATCGACGAGCCATGATGCCCGCTTCGGTAATTGCGGCGGTGTACGAATCAGTCATCGGCGCGATCTATCTTGACGGTGGCCTGGAGGCGGCCCGGGCCTTCATCCTGAAACACCTGGAGCGACACATTCATCAGGCGGCGGATTCGGATCACCAGTCGAATTTCAAGTCTGTCCTTCAGCAAACGGCTCAACATCTATTCGGGGAAACGCCGCAGTATGTCATGCTGGATGAAAAGGGACCAGACCACGCAAAATGCTTTGAAATCTGTGTGGAAATCGGTTCGCGTCATTTTGGATCCTGCTGGGGACCATCGAAAAAGCAGGCCGAACAGCAAGCCGCCCTTCAAGCCCTGGTGGAATTGGATCTGGCCGAGGAAACTGATGGGGGAGATATCGTGCTAAAAAAACAGGAAGAAGTGGAGACGGAACTGTCGAATACTCCGACACTCAAGCCCTGAGCAGCCACCAGATCAACAGCGTGTTGGCGACCGCGGCAATCAGAAAAGCCATTCCCCACCGCAACCACCCCTTTCGTAACGACCTTGGTTCGGGCTTGCGTATGATCGACAGCGTTCCCTGCGCTTCGCTCAAATGCAACCCGCGTCGGGCGTGATCCTGCACAATGGCCACGATCAGATTGGCATCGAACAGTTGAATGCCGAGCAATTTCGCAACCCCCATGATGCGCTCGCGCCTTTCCGGGGTCAGCATGCTTCCCTGCAATTGACTCTGCACCCGAACCGCCAGCACCCAACGGGGATCCATGGGATCGAGGGTGGGATTGCTTGACGCCGCATAGTTTTCCCGGATGACCGCCTGACGGGCGCGGCGGGCATTTCGCCAGCGCGTCATGGCGTCAGTATCTGAAGCACCGACAAGGCGAAGATGTGGAGTAGGAACAGCGCGGGACATGGGGGCATGAATCGCGACGGGTCTGGTTCGTGGAATAACTCGCCCTTCTTCCCGTCCGGAGTGATCCGAATAACTAACCGCCGCTCCCTAATTTTACTCGCCTCCGACGATAAAGCGAGATATTTTTTTCAAATACGGACACAAATATTCTGATCGACTCGGGCGGCTGCCATTATCGGACGAAATACGAGTGGTCGTTCTTTGGAGACACCCTACCCCGAACACCATCCGTCTGACTACTCAATGAACCGTGTCCCATGCATTGAGCAGCGCAATCAAATCTTCAATATTGACCACCCCGTTCCCATTGAAATCGGGCGAGCAGTACACCTCCGGCGGACACGATCCCCACGCCCCGAGCAACAGCACCAGATCGCCAGTCCAGATGATGCCGTTGCAATCCAAGTCCCAGGTCAAGTTCCCGCGACCAATGTCTTCCCCCTGAAATGCGCCTCTTGAGGAAAGGGCGCCTGAATAGATATACGGCTGTACGCCGTTCATTTGAATGACCCGCACAAATTGTGGGGCATTTGCTTCCACGGTACGGATGACCACTCGATCCGGATTCAATTCAGACTGGGTCGCCTGGACCCCCGTGCTGTCCGTAAAGGAATTGAGTGCCGTGATAATGCTTATCTGGGAAATACCTGAAGCGAAAGTATAAGATTGAATCCCGGCGGGACCGGCCACATGAATCACCACCGAGCCACTGGATTGATTCTCCAGGTTGGATCCCGTCTCAAAATACACTTGTCCCGGCTGAGGACACATCTCGCCCGTACCCAGAAGCGGATTAATCGCAGAATTCGATTTCGGCTTATTATTCCTCTGGTCGCCTGTGATGTGTTCGATTGTCTTCAGAGCCCGTTGAATATCGGTTCGAGATTGGCTGACCCGATCCGATTCTGTCAACCGATCGCGCGACGATGCCGCCAGATGTCGAACCTCCCCGGTTTGCCGCTCCACTCGGCGCAACTCCTGCCCGACGCCACGCTCCGTACGACCGGAAGCCGCACCCAGGATGGCCAGAGGAACCAGCAGAGACAGCCGAGCCAGAGTACCCTTCGAATCGAATTGAGCCATGGAAGTGATCCTTCATTGATAGGAAAAAACCCTGAAGTGGGGCATATGAATATCGACCCACCGACAAATCTGCCTGCACGATCAGACCGGTGAAATGCCCAGAGACCGATAATACATTGAAAGAAAGCCCGTTCAAGCATTCTCCCCGGCCGCCGAATATCCCGCCAGTATCCCTTCTGATTTTCGAAAGAAACCAATCCCTTTGGAAAGAAAAACGCGCCCGGCAGGATTCGAACCTGCAACCTTCGGTTCCGAAGACCGAAGCTCT
>CAZLXE010000031.1:0-20025 GCA_964563005.1 uncultured Isosphaeraceae bacterium | reverse complement strand
TCTGGGGCACCGCCAATGGTGCAGCCAGCGGTTCAGCCATGGAATCCGCCATCTTTGGAACCGACAACACCGTGCCTCCGCCGGTGGACACCAACGACACGGACGGCCAACGCGACCACGCCTTCTGCTTAGCCGGAACCGGACCACCCCCGCCTCCCACCGGTGCCTGCTGTCTCCCAAACACCTTTTGTGTAGACAACACAGATCTTTTGGTTTGTCTTTCTCTTGGCGGGACCTATCAAGGTGATGGATCCATTTGCTCAGGCGTTTCCTGCACTCCCCCGCCAACTTCCCCCTTCACTTTCGATCCCCCCGTCGTCACCGAGACCGTCGCCGAACCCATCGAACACGCATCCGGCGACCTTGTCGGAGCGGATAACTTCCTCGATGTGGTGCTCGTCATCCCCGACCCCAATCCCCTCAACAATGGCCAGATCCAGATCATGCAGAACCAGGGCAACGGTCCCGGCGGATGGTCGGGCCTGAATAGTTTTCTCACCCTCGCCGTCGGTCGCGAACCCACCGGCGTCGCCGTCGCCGACCTCAATGGCGACACCCATCCCGACCTCGCCGTCTCCAACGCCGGGGATGGAACGGTGATGATTTTCATGAATGATGCCCTCGGCCTGGGCAACTTCGGGCCTGCACCTACTATCACCATCCTTCTCGATACCGGTACGGGTGAACGCCCCCTCTCCATCGCCGCCGCTGACTTCACCGGCGACCTGCTCGTTGATCTCGTGGTGGGCAATGGCGTCACCAATTCCGTCACCCTCCTCACCAACACCCCCGGCCCCCCGCTCCAGGCCGGTCCGGGATTCCCTCGCACTCAGGATATTGCCGTGGGAACAGATCCCGTTGAAGTCTGCCCCATCGATGTAGACAACGACAAAGATATCGATCTCGTGGTTGCGAACTTGAACAGCAACACCGTCTCCGCCCTGAAAAATCAGCCCGTCATCGCCGCCGGGCCGGGGACTCCCTTTGATCCCGCCCTCACCGCCACCCTCAGCGTAGGGCTCACCCCGCTCGATCTCACCGTCGGCGACATTGACGGCAACACCTTCCTCGATGTCATCACCAGTAACAATGATGGCACAATTTCCGTCGTCCTCAATGATGGCGTCACTTTCAACGACACCCTCCCCGACATTCCCGTCGGCACCTCCACTCGATCCATTAACATCGGGGACTTCGATGGTGACCTGGATCCCGATCTCTCCATCGCCGCCAACACCATCGCCGATGGCTCAATCCTGCTCCTGATCGAAAATCTCTTCACCGTCTCCGGCGAAATCCACTTCGGCCTCCCCTTCGCCTTCTCCGTCGGCGCCGATCCCAACTTCGTTATCACCACCGACCTGAATAACGACACCAAGATCGACCTGACCACCGCCAACTTCGACCCCGTCGCTCCCAGCGGCGGCTCCGTCTCGGCAAGAATCAACACCACGCCCCCTTGATCTACCCTACTCGTGCTTTGGCCGATACCCAATCAACGGCAACTCGGGTCGATTCTCCTCCACCTCCCGCAGCGGCTCCACCTCCCGCATCGTCTCCCGCGACCGTTTTACCAGATGCTGATACACCACCGTCCCCTGTGATTTCCAGGTGATCTCCTCCGCCGACAATTCCTTCAATTGCTTCGCCGGACATCCCGCCCACAGCGTCCGCTCCGGAATCACTGTTGCCGCCTTCACAAACGCCATCGCCGCCACAAACGCCTCTTCGCCCACCACTGCTTCATCCATAATCACCGCGTTCATCCCGATCAAGGCGTTCCTTCCCACCCGGCAACCGTGCACAATCGCCCCGTGCCCCACATGCCCGTTTTCCTCAATCATCACTTCCTTTCCGGGAAAACTATGCACCGTGCAGTTGTCCTGCACATTCGCCCCCCGCTCCAGAATGATCCGCCCGATGTCTCCCCGCAGCGCAGCGCCGGGCCCCACATAACACTCCGGCCCGATGATCACATCCCCGATCACCACCGCCGTGGGATGCACAAATGCAGCAGCGTCTACCACTGGGCGCACCCCTTCAAACTCATACACCGGCATGGGCTGGCTCCTCCACCGGAACCTGCACCCGATGCTGCACCACCCGGAAGCGGCCCGCAATGAACGCCGCATCGCACAACGAAGCGTTCCCCGAAGGATTCGCCCCCGACACATGAAAATCACTGAACGCCGCCGACTGATTCACGAAAATCTGACCCGTGAGATTAACCGAAAGCGCCACCCCCGCCTCGCTCGTCGCGTCCACCGCCTTCTCGATTACTGCCTCATCCGTGGAATACACCGCCGCCGTAATCGCCCCGCACTCCTTCGCGCACCGGGCTGCCAGTTTGATCGAATGATCCGTGTCATCCGTCGCCACCACATACACCATCGGCCCGAACATCTCCCGCAGAAACAGGTTCTCATCTTTCGCATCCACCTTCAGCATCACCGGCGAATGGATGCACGCCTCGGGAAAATGCTCGTGGGCAACCGGCTCCGATGCCCGCAACACTTCGCCCCCATCCTTGACCGCCTGCTCGATGCGCTGCACCGTCCGCTCATTCTGAATCGCCCCCAACACCTCCACCGCCCGCTTCGCATCGCTCAGAAACCAGTTCACCGCCCCCACAATCGCCCCCGCCACCTCATCAAACGACTTCTGCTCCCCATCCACCGTCACCCCATCCCGGGGAATAAAAATATTCTGCGTCGTCGTACACATCTGACCGGCATAAAGACAAAGCGTAAACGCAATATTCCCCGTCGTCGCCTTCAGGTTCTCGATCGAATCAATCACCATCGGGTTCACCCCCGCCTTCTCGGTGAACACCATCGCCTGCTTCGCATTTTCCTCCACCCAGTCCCCAAATTCATTCCCCCCCGTGTAATCCACAATCCCCACCCCCGGATTGGTCACCAACTCTTTCGTCACCGGCTTCTCCAGCGAATCCACCAGCAACGAAACCACATTCGCATCAAATCCCGCCTCCGCCAGCACCGCCCGCGCCGTTTCCACCGTCATCGCCAGCGGCAGCACCGCCCCCGGATGTGGCTTCACCATCACCGCATTCCCCGTCGCCAGAGAAGCAAAAAATCCCGGATACCCATTCCAGGTGGGAAAGGTCGAACACCCGATCACCGCCGCCACTCCCCGCGGCACAATGCGATAAGTCTTGTTCAGTCGCACCGAATCCGTCTTCGACACCTTCTTCTCCCAGGTCACGGATTCCGGTGTCTCCTTCATCGCCCGGTATGCATACGCCACCGCTTCCAGCCCCCGATCCTGCGCATGCGGCCCGCCCGCCTGAAACGCCATCATGAACGCCTGCCCCGTCGTATGCATCACCGCATTTGCCATCTCAAAACTGTTCTTATTGAGTCGATCCAGAATCTCCAGGCACACCCCAATTCGATCCTCAATTGAAGCCCGCCCCCACGCTTTCATCGCCACCTGCCCGGCCTCCACCAGCCCATTCACCTCACAGTGTGGATAAGTAATCCCCAGATCAAACCCATAGGGCGACCGCTCCCCCCCAATTGTCCCTGATGCTCCCGGCTGATCCAACGCAAAATGCCCGTTCTGCCGCCCCTTGAACGCGGCCGCTCCATCTGCTTTCGCCGTCTCCCCATAAATCTTCCCGCTCGGAATCTCCGGATATCCGCTCCAGCAGGTTCGCTCGCCAATGGCCTGTACGGCTCGATCCAGTTTTTCCCGATGCTGCTCAAAATAATCGTGTCCCACTGTCGTATTCCTTCAGAATAAGGGTGAAAAGAAGTTTGGGGGATGTTGTACCCCTATGGTAGCGATCCCCGATCGCCCTGCCTCATTCCGAGCCGAGGTATCATGCTGAATATGTCCATCCCCCGACTTCGTCCGGAAGAAACCGCCCTCCTCGTCATCGACCTTCAGGAGAAGTTGATGCCCACCATCCACGAAGGCGACCGAATCTCCGCCAACACCGCCGTCATCCTCCAGGCCGCCGGCGTCCTCGATCTCCCCTTTCTCCTCACCGAGCATTATCCCCGGGGACTCGGGCGCACCATCGATGAAGTTGCCGCCGCCATGCCCGATCCCTCCCGGCGCATCGAAAAAACTAAATTCAGCGCCGCCGTCGATCTCGTCATGGAACACCTCCGCGCCTTCGAACGCCCCAGCATCCTCATCTGCGGCGTCGAGGCCCATGTGTGTGTCCTCCAAACCGTACTTGATCTGCAAGCATCGGGCTTCCAGTGCTTTATGATGCTCGACGCCATCTCCGCCGGTCAGCCCGAGCAGATCGCACCCGCAATCCGGCGCATGGAGCGGGCCGGGGGCATATCCACCGGCGTTTTGAGCGTTCTGTACGAATTAATGGGCGATGCCCGCCACCCGGCATTCAAGGAATTACTGCCTTTGGCCAAGTTGGTACGATAAATCCTTGTCCAGATACCCGAATTTAACCCAAAAATTTACAAAATTTAAGGGAAAATCATCAGAAATCTGGCCCAAAACGCGGATAATCACCCATTCAGACGATACGATCAGTGGAGCAAATGACGCGTGTCAGCCGATCAGGAAACTTTGCTCCCTTCAACTATTGGAGACTATCAATGGAAGCATTCGAACAACTGAAACGAATCGTGGATCAGGTCTCGGAAGATATGGCCAAAGCCGAAGGTGGCAACAAGGCCGCCGGAACCCGTGTAAGAAAGTCCATGCAGGACATCAAAGCCGCCGCTCAGGATGTACGCAAACGCATTCTGGAGGTGCGTGAATCCTCTTGATTCACTTGCACTCGTACCCATCAATACCACTGAAAGGTCTTGAAGACCTGCCTGTTTGACCAAACACTCCAGGACAAACGACCCGGAGTGTTTTAACGCGCCAATAACAGGATTACTCCGAGTTCACGGAAACTACGCCACCACTGACCAGATCCATCACGACTCAACGCCCGGCCCGAAGGTGATGAGATTCTTCCCCCGACGCTTCGATTCCAAGGCCAATTCATCCGCCCGCCTCAGCAGGGTCTGAGGCGTGTCGCCATCCCAAGGGTAGGTGGCCAACCCGGCGGAAACGGTGAGGGTGGGGGGGGCTTCGCCTTCACAGAGGATCAGTTTCATCGTCCGTAATTGTTCCTGAAAACGCAGAACAATCGTTTCTACGGATACCGGATGCCGGGAACCGAGTTCACGCGGCTCCTCGGGGTCGGCAAAAATAACCACAAACTCATCGCCTCCGATGCGGCATACGCAATCCCCCCCTCGAATAACGGTTTTAAGCAGCCGCACCGTTTCCGAAAGCACCAGATCGCCCGCCTCATGGCCATAGTGATCGTTGTAACGCTTGAAGTTATCCAGATCAAAAAGCATGATCGTCACCGGGCGGCGGAGTTTCCGTCCTGTTTCTATGCTGCGGAGAAGAAAATCGTTGAAATAACGCCGGTTGTAAGCCCCGGTCAATTCATCCTGATTTGCCTGAATGCGATAACCCCGATACGCCCGGTCGAGATCGAGCCACTGAGCCAGCCAGTCCGCCCAACCCCCGAAGTTCGATAGTGGGGGGGTGGTCGCCTTCTCATCGCAACCCACCCGTAGATACCCAAGTAGATGCTCTCCCCGGCGCACGGCAAGAAATGATTCATCCGGAATCTCGAATTCAGCGTCGACATCCGCCGGAATAAACTCAATTTCAGAAACCCGTGTTTGCTGACGAATAAGCAACAGTGCCGCCTCCCGCACCCCATCAGGATCATTCATCAGGGCCTCCACCAGATCGGTGTCACCCAATGGTTCAGATGGAGCCTCAGGTCCAGCCGCAGGCCGGACTTCAACTCTTTCCTCATGAGTACCCCCCGACAAGGCGGGTTCGGCTCCTCTGTCCTCGCTCAGCGTTACCCCCAATCGCTCTGCAATCTGCTCCAATGGTGATTCGGGTGCGACCACTTCATCATAAAGTCGAGGCGCCCCCGCAATTTCCGCCCCGAGCAGGATGAGGGGAACCGAGGGATCAACCCTTCGCAGAGCGTCGATGGCTCGCAACGACTCCCCGGACATCTGCCCTTCGTCAATAACAATGGAGGCGATTCGCTTGCTGCCGGAACCGGATGCCCCATTGTCCGCAGGGCTGGAAGGCGTAGCAAGATGGCCCAGCGCTGCAAAAAGATTGCCGCAACGAAGGATGGTCGCATCCTCAGCCCGCCTTTGCAGGGTCTCAAAGAGTGCATGATCTCCCACCAGAAGAAGCATGCCTCGCCGACCTGCTCCAGTCCGCACTGTTGATGTAATCAATGGGCTCATGATGCTCCTCCCGGGGCCGGGGGCCGAGATGGGGGTGGAGATGAAGCAAGCCCATCGGATTCGGGAGGAGTCGGATCCAGAAGCATCGCCAACTCTTCCTGGGTGATCGTGAGGGGAGGAGGAGTGTCTTCGGCCGGTCGTTCGACCTCTTCCTCTGTGGAAATAACCACTGGAGTGCATTCAGGAGGTGGGGCGGTGGATGACGAAGCAATACGCAGCGGGGGGGGAGTGCTTCCGGGACTGATGGCAGGAACCGGAATCGTCGGCAGAGGAGTCGGCACAACTTCGGCGATCGGGTGCGTCTGTTGAACAAGTTCACCCTGCTCGTAGCCATACACCACCATATGCGGGAGAAACTGCTGAATCGAATGCAGCAAATCGGGCCACCAGAGTTGCTGTTGATGATCTTCCACCACCAGCACAATGCTCGCCTTTCCTTCCAACCCCCACTCCAGGCGCGAAGCAGCGCCTTTTCTCTCCAGTAGCAGATCAGCCAGAGCAATATACGGGTCAGATTGCACCAGTTGAGGCCAGCCCTGCTCCTCCAGCAATGCCGAGAGGCCAGGGGAGGGCGCAGATTCCCGAGCGGGAATCACCAGAAAGCGGATTTGGGAAACTTCATCTGACATTATGGGGAGAGCACCAGTACAACTACAGTGCAATAATATCCCTCCCAAAGCAAATAATGCGGGGATTATTCGGAAAAGTAGGCGAAAAAGAAGCGTGAATCGCAGTATCAGAAGCTCGAAACCACTTGGACGAGAAGATGGGCAATATGGCGGGCCGCATCGGGAGCCGGATTTTCGAGCATCGCCCGGCGCATGGCGGCCCTCCGGGGAGCATCCGCCAGCATCTGCTGCAGGATCGGCCCCACCAATTCCAGATTTTTCTCGGGTTCGATTCGATCCGTTTCCACAATCGCTCCCCCGAGGGCTACCAGCGGATTCGCATTCCGTCGTTGGTGGTTATCTCGATGATGGGGATACGGCAGAAACAGCGTGGGAACCGCATTCGCCGCCACCTCTGCCACCGAACCCGCCCCGGCCCGGCTGAGGGCAAAATCCGCCGCCCCCCATGCCACCCCCATCTCATGCCGGAACGATTCCACCACCGCCGCTATCCCCGCCTCGGCATACCCAGCAGTCATTTCATCAACCGCCCCCCGTCCCGCCAGATGATACACCTGCCACCCCTCAAAAATTCGTGGTTGCGTTTTCGCAAGCCCCATCATGAAGTTATTGATACTCGAAGCCCCCTGCGATGCCCCGGTTACAAACAGCACGGGAAAATGAGGATCCAGACCAAGAGCCGCTTTACATGATTGAGAATCACCCGGCGAGAATGATCTTGTTCGCAGAGGCATCCCCACCACTCGCTCGGCAAAGGTCGGATGATCCGGCAACTCAATCGCCGACCAGATATGACCGCAGAATCGAGCCGCATAACGGTTGGCCTTCCCGGGAGGATCATCCAGGTTGATGAGGACAGTAGGAATGTTCGTCATGTTTGCCGCGGAAAGGGCAGGAGCCGCCACAAATCCCCCCATCCCCACCACCAAAGAAATTTTCTGTTTTTTGATCAGTAGTGAAACGCAGTGGCGGGAAGCCCCATAGGATCGTATGAATCGCCAAAGACCCCACGGCGACTTGGTCGGCGGGCGCATCGCCAACGGGTAATACTCCTCACCCGCTTCCTCCAACATAATCCGGTCGATTTCCCGCTGCGAACAGGCGAAGAGGCATTTGGTCGCCGGGTCGATTTCCCGTAACCGCTCGGCAATGGCCAGTCCCGGAGCAATATGCCCACCGGAACCACCACCCGCAAACAGAACCGTAAGTGGGGCAGAACAATCTTCGACCTTCATAAGAAATCAACCACGCCGATCATATTACGAGATTGCCGTGGGCAGCGCATTTTCAGGATCATCAATCCGGACCGCCAGATGGTCGCACAGTGACCGATGTGGATCATCCACCTCCGGAACTCCCGTGCGGGCATTCCTGCGATCAATCGACCACAACAGACCCAGAAAAAACGCCGTCATGATCCACCCCGTCCCCCCCGAGGAAATCAGCGGCAGAGCGATCCCCTTGGTCGGAGCCATTCCCGTTACGACCATCATGTTGATCATCGCCTGAAATCCCAATGTCAGCAGAATGCCCAAACCCAGCAAACGGGCAAAGGGGCTTTCCGTGCGCCGAATGATCGACCAACCAAAAAGTAGAATGGCGACATACAGGGATACCACCACCACCGCACCCACCACCCCCAATTCCTCAGTGATAATCGCGAATATAAAATCCGTCGTGTCTTCCGGCAGATACCCGAACTTCTGCACCGAGTTTCCCAGGCCGCGACCCGCCACCCCGCCTCCCGAAACCGAGGCCAGCGATTGAATAATGTGATACCCCACCCCTTGCGGATCGTCATACGGGTGAAGAAACGCCTTGAGTCGATTGATGCGATATGGGCTTGCAATCACCGCCGCGATGAATCCCGCCGCCGCCACCGGCAGAAGCAGCGCCGCATGACGAAGCCGCGCCCCCGCTGCCACCAGCATCGCGATCCCCACACCCCCAATGAGTACCGCCGTACCCAGATCTTCCGTCGCGATAAGGGCACAAATCAGTCCCAGCAGCAACACCGGCGGCAGGAATCCGTGCCGCAGAGAATGCAGAACCCCGGCCTTGCGAATCGCGAACCAGGCCAGAACCACAATCATCCCCCATTTCGCCAGTTCGCTCGGCTGAAACCCCAGCGGGCCGATCATCAACCACCGCTTCGCCCCATTCACTTCCCGTCCGATGCCCGGCACATGAATCAGCAGGAGCAGGATAATCAGAAGGGGAATAAGCCATAGCACCGGTGATCGAGCACCCCTCCATTCATAAAGAATCCTCACCGGAAATCGCGATCCGATGATCATCGCCCCCAGCGCGCAAAGAGCCAGCATCGCCGTGCGCCCCGTCAACAACCCCATCAGCGTAATCGGCGTGTCCGAAGCCACCGACAGCCCGGCGGAGTTTACCATCAGCACTCCCAGCAATAGCAAGGCGATGGCGCAGAGAAACAGGGCTTGACCGGCGCGGAGCATATGCCGCATATCGGTCGCTCAGGGAAAAGCCATGTAGATTTTCGTTCGACCCCCGTACCCCTGCATGCCCCCCCCACGGGCACGCTCATCCAATTCACCAGTGGTCGCTCTTTACTTCACAACACCCCTTTGCCGCAATTACGGATCTTTCACCGCACTCAATGAAATTTGCGAACTAATCGGTGAATCCGGGGAAATCGCGGGGGCCGTCTGCGCCCATTTATTGACGCTCGGCGTGGCGCAACCCACGGCAACAAAGATCAAAAAAAGAATCCCCAGGGTGCGAATCAAAAGTGCGGAATTGGTGAGTTGTTTCGTCATGGGGAGGAGGATGGTCTCAAAGGTGGACCCGACAAAGGGGGGCATATTCCCTTTCGGGGTGGGGATCATAGCCGAGAGTGTGGGCAAAGCGAATCGTAAAATCTGCCCATCTGGATGCGCCACTGGCTGAAGGTGGCAAAAAGACGCCATTTTTATTCAATCGGATAAGGAAGCATGAGGAATGAAGATTTCCCCAGTGCTACCATATCGGCTCATGCCCACAACTCATCGAGACAATTCAATCATCAATCGCTCAATCTACCTCGAAACCTTTGGCTGCCAGATGAACGAGCTGGATTCAGAATTGGTCCAGGGCCACCTTGAAGCCCTCGGCTATTCTTTTATAGATGACATAACACAAGCAAATATAGTGCTTTACAACACCTGCTCCGTGCGCGAGCAGGCGGAAAACAAAATCCTCAGTCGCGTGGGTCGTCTGGGGATCGAAAAAAAAGAAGGCCGCAACCTCATTCTTGGCATCATCGGCTGCATGGCGGAGCGCGAGGGAGCAGGCATGCTCTCCAAATATCCCCAGATCGACTTCCTCTGCGGGCCGGGCGAACTCGACAAAGTCCCCATTCTGCTCGAAAACGCCATAAAAACCGGCCGAAGCCAGCCGGACAACCCCCCCCTCCGCCACGCCCTACAGGGAAACACCACCCGCCGATCCGCCACCCTCGCCGCCATCGGGGACAATCTGGAAATGCTCGATCTGTCCCGCACCTTCGATCCCGATCGAGCCGCCGCCGGGGGCAGGCGGGCCTTCGTCCGCATCACCCGCGGCTGCAACAAGTTCTGTACCTATTGCGTTGTCCCTCAGACCAGAGGCCCGGAAATCCACCGCCCGCCCGACGCCATCGTCGATGAATGCCGCCGTCTCGCCGATGCTGGTGTGATCGAGATCACCCTCCTCGGCCAAACCGTGAACCACTACCGGTTTACCCACGGGGCAAGAGTGCAGATATCGAGTATTCAAGGTAAGCAAACCCCCTCCCCGGCCCTCCCCCAAGGGGGGAGGGAGTATGAATCACCACAGATCGGCCCCGGAGCCGCCGCCTTCACGAATCGAAATGGGAAAATATCCGGGGGACGAGTAACCACCTTTGCGGATCTCTTAAAGAGGATTCACGATGAAGTCCCCGCTATTGGTCGTCTTCGCTTTGTCACCAGTTTCCCCCGCGACTTCTCGGACGATGCCCTTGCCGTCATGGCCGAGTCCCCCCGCATCTGCAACTATCTTCATGTCCCCGTCCAATCCGGCTCCAACCGCATCCTCAAATTGATGAACCGGGGATATACGGCAGAAGAATACCTCGCCTTCCTCGACCGCGCCCGAAATTTCATGCCCGAGGTCTGCATCGCCGGCGACTTCATCGTGGGCTTCCCCACCGAGACGGATGAAGACTTCGAGCAGACGAAAATCCTGCTGCATCAGTCCCGGCCCAAAAACAGTTTCATCTTTAAATACTCCCCCCGCCCCGGCACCACCGCGATCGATCGCTATCCCGATGACATTCCCGAGGCCGTAAAACGACAAAGAAACAACGATCTCCTGGCCATTCAGAGCGAAATCAGTGCTTCGGTGCATGAAGAGTGGGTCGGCCGAACTGTGGAGGTGTTCGTCGAGGGCATCAGCAAGCAGGCCCGAAAACACAATCAGCGTGTGGAACTGGCCTGGGAAAAGCCACAAATGCAGTTATCGGGCCGAACCGAGGGAGATTTAATTACCGTTTTCCAGCCCCCCGAAAAACTGAGGGCCGAACTTGGGAATGGAGCGATTGATCACCTGATCGGGTGCATCGTCCCGGTACGCATCACCGGCGCCGGTCCCCTGCTCCTCCGGGGAGAAGCAGTGCCCGAGGCCCTCCCCCTGACAACCAGCAATGCTGTAAATACTTGATATTGCTGCACTAATAAAGCGGCCTAATTCTTTTTTGTTCCGGCTTGATCCCCTCATGCTCCGCTCTCTATAAAAGGATAGAGCCGGAGGAAACCAAGGGATGCCCTGCCCCAGCCAGGAAAGGTCCGATGATATTGGCCTGAGATGAGAAGGTGGGTAGTCAAGAAATTTTGGGGAATCTTTCCAACTTTTTCAACTCAACTTAAGTGGCCCTCCCGTGGGACCGATACAGAGCATGCCAGCCGGACAGGTCTCTTGCCCCGACCTTGAAGGCAACGCTCTGTGTAGGAGTGGAGACAGATAGTTGGTAACCCAAAGGTGGGGCAATGGAGCATGTTGAAGAAGTCAATCAAAAGCGGATCAAAGGAACCGCACCAATGAAGAAACCTCTTCCCATGAGATCCAACATAGTTTGCCACGGTCGCAATGTCGCGACCAAAGCGTGTTCACGGAGGATACAATGAGTCGTATCAACACTAATGTACCGAGTCTGCTGGCCCAGCGGATTCTCACCACCCAGAACAAGGGTATGGTGGGATCTCTGGAACGGCTCAGCACGGGTCTGCGAATCAATCGCGGTTCAGACGACCCGGCAGGGCTGATCACCAGCGAAAATCTGCGTGCGGAAAAAGCGTCGATTAATGCAGCCATCGGAAACGCCGAACGGGCGGGTCAGGTGGTCAATGTGGCGGAAGGCGGCCTGCAGGAAGTCAACAACCTGCTTGTCGAACTCCAGTCACTTGTCGGCCAGTCAGCCAACAGTGCGGGCGTGTCTGTCGAAGAGAAGGAGGCGAATCAGTTGCAGATTGATTCCATCCTCCAGACCATCGACCGCGTCTCGAACGCCACCAGTTTCCAGGGCATCAAATTGCTCAACGGAAACTTCGACTACACCACTTCAGGTGTCAGTTCGACATTGATTGACGATGTCACGATCAATTCTGCTCGGCTGTCTGACACCGCAGGAGCGACAATTTCTGTGACCATCGATACCCTGACCTCAGCCCAGACCAGCAAGGTGTACCTTTCCACGGGAGCCACCCTTGCCAATGCGGGCAGTGGATCAGTTTCCATCGAAGTCACCGGCAACGATGGGGTGCAGCAGTTCACCTTCGCCTCGGGAACCTCGCAGGCGAATATCGTTACCGCCATCAATACCTTCAAGGATGCCATCGGCGTCTCTGCCAAGGCGAGCGGCAATCGGGTCAACCTTTCCTCACTCAAATTCGGATCTTCCCAGTTTGTAAGAACGAAAGTCCTATCGGCCAATAACACGGCCCTCAACTTTGTCGCCGCAACCGGAGGGACGGGGGCTACAGACCTCAAAGACACGGGGGTGGACGCCACAGTCCTCATCAACGGCACTCAGGCCACTACGGACGGCCTGAAAGCACGAGTCTCCCAGGATGGTTTCGATGTCTCCATCACCATGAAAGGCACTTCAACCCTGAACGCGGTGGGCGGTTCCGAAACCTTCACCATCACGGGCGGCGGAGCAGACTTCAATCTCTCTCCCAAAGTGAACCTGGCGGGCAAAGTCTCCCTCGGTATCGAAACTGTTACCACCGGGAATCTCGGCGACACTACGGACGGCTTCCTCTCAGCCCTGAAGTCCGGTGGAACAGCGAATGTCCAGAACGGAGACCTCACCAAGGCCCAGAAGATCATCGACAACGCCATCAAGCAGACCTCCGGTCTCCGTGGCCGCCTCGGGGCCTTCCAGAAGAATGTGGTCGGAGCAACCATTAACTCTCTCGGCGTCTCCCTGGAGAACACCACCGCGGCTGAATCCATCATCCGCGACACGGACTTCGCCAGCGAAACCGCGGAACTGACCCGCCGTCAGATCCTCATCCAGGCCGGCACGCAATCCCTCGGGATCGCCAACAGCCAGCCCAATGTAGTGCTCTCACTGCTCGGATAAACGGGAAGCAAACATCCCCTGAACACACCCCAAGCGGTGGCCAAACGGCCACCGCTTTTTTCGTAGATCAGGACTTATCCTGACAAGCCCGTCATACCCGCGCAGTGCCTGCCCCCGCGCAGGCGGGGGCGGGTATCCAAAGAAGTAGGTCAGGATTCCATCCTGACGCGTGCGGGTGATGATGCGCCTATTTGCCGGGCTGAATCCCGACTTACGGCAGACCATAACGAATTCATGCCACACCATCGCCGAGCATTTGTACCGGGGGGCACATTCTTCTTTACTGTGGTGACGGCGGGGCGATCAACCTTTCTTTGCGATCCCGGCGCCAGAGCCATTCTTCATGAATGTCTGCATCAGGCCCAGCAGCGTCGTCCGTTCATGATCGAGGCGATGGCGCTATTGCCGAATCACCTGCATACAATCTGGACTCGACCGCCCGGGGATGGCAACTTCTCGACTCGCTGGGGAGACATCAAAAGCAACTTCGTCCGGGATTGGCGGGCGGAAAGAGTGAGGGAAGAACAAATCAGCCGGGGCAAAGAGCGAGAGAGAAGGCGCGGGATCTGGCCGCCCCCATTGATGGAACCCCCCATTCGTGATAAAGACGACTTCATCTCCCCTGTCGAGTACATCCACTTCAATCCTGTGAAGCACGAACTGGTTCCTGCCTCTCGAGATTGACCCTGGTCGTCCTTTCACCGGTATGTGGGGCAAGGCACTTACGAAAATGATTGGGGAGCGCAAACCCAGCCGGTCACGGCGATTGTTCGGGAAAACCTGTTGGAATAAGCCGCGCGTAGGTTAGGATTCCATCCTGAAAAGACGGGAACCACATGCATCCCATCAGTATCAGGATAAAATCCCGACCTGAGAATAAAATAAACCCAACCCCTCAGATCGTCGCTTCTGTCACTCGAAGCACTTCTTCCACCGAAGTCAGCCCATCGGCCACCTTCGTGAAGCCGTCCTCGCGGAGCGTTACCATCCCCCGTTCGCTGCACATGCGCCGGAACTGGGTTACATTCGGGCTGCCCGCGATGGCGTCGCGAATATGGTCGTCCAGCACCAGCAACTCGAAGATCCCAAGCCGCCCCGAATACCCGGTCTCCCGGCACTTCGAGCAGCCCTTCCCAGTCTGAACCTTTTTCTTGTCGATGCCTTGCAGGGCCAGAAATTCCGCCATCTCTTCTGTCGGGGTGAGAGTTGTGCTGCAATTGGCGCAGATATGCCGCACCAGTCGCTGAGCCAGCACCGCATTCACCGCCGCCCCCACCAGAAACGGCTCCACCCCGATGTTGATCAGCCGCGTAATCGAAGCCGGAGCATCATTTGTATGCAGCGTGGACAGCACCAGATGGCCGGTTAGAGCCGCCTGAATGGCGATGGTCGCCGTATCCATATCGCGGATTTCGCCCACCATGATTACATCGGGATCCTGCCGCATAAGCGCCTTCAAAGCTGTGGAAAAGTTGAGATTGATCTTCGGATGCACCTGAACCTGGGTAATCCCCTTCAGGTTATATTCCACCGGATCTTCCACCGTGGACACATTCAGTTTCCGCAGGTCCATCTGCCGCAGCGATGAATACAGCGTGGTCGTCTTCCCCGAACCCGTCGGCCCCGTCACCAGAATAATGCCGTGCGGCGAGGCCACCTGATTCGCCCAGATCGTATGCGTATCCTCGGAAAATCCCAGATCCTCCATGCTTACCTGGATCGACTTATTATCCAGAATACGCATCACCGTCTTCTCCCCCTTGGGAGTGGGCAGCGTAGAAACCCGAAGATCCAGTTTTCGTCCCAGCACCGTCGCCCGGATCCGCCCGTCCTGCGGCAATCGCCGTTCCGCAATGTCCAGGTTCGCCATAATCTTGATGCGCGAAGTAAGCGCCGCATGCATCTTCTTCGGCGGATTCATCATCTCGTACAGCAATCCGTCAATCCGGAAGCGCACGGCCATCGTCTTTTCCTCCGGCTCGATATGAATATCCGAAGCCCCCTCCTTCATCGCCGTCTGAATAATGTGATTCACATACCGAACGACCGGTGCGGATTCCACATCCTCCAGATCCACATCCTGTTCGATTTCCCGGACAACCTCGACATCATCTTCCTCAACCCCGGCGAGAATTTCATCAACATCGTATTCCCCGGCATCGGCTTCGTTCAGTTTTTCGATGACATTCAGAATGTCGCTGCTCACCAAAAGCACATGCTTCACCAGCGGCACCCCGAGTTTGCGCTTCACTTCATCGAGCAGAAAAACATCATCCGCCCGCGCCGTGCCCACCACAATGCGCCCCCCCTCCATCCGCAGCGGAAGCACCTGTCGATCCCGGCAGAATTCAGCCCCTAACTTATTGATCGCCACCAGGTGACAGTGCTCTTCGGTTTCCACCCGCTCGAAAGGCAACCGCCCCAGTTCCGCCACCACTTGCTGCACCGCGACTTCATCGCCCCCAATTTCAGAAATTATCTGAATGACGGGCTTCCCCGGGGCCTGCTGGCGAATCCGCTCCACCGTGGCCATCTGCTCCGCGCTGAGAATGGATCGCTCCAACAACACCCGCGCCAGATCCGCCCGCAATCCCGGTTGGGCTTCTGTCGGATTGTAGATTTCGGTGAGCGATTGATCGGGACGCAACCGGGACGGATCGGCCGTAGTCGCCGCAATCTGGGTGTCGCATTCCTGCCCCAGACCCGTCCCCGTTAAATCCGGTGGCCGGGGAATCTCCGAAGGATTCTGACGCACGAACAGTTTGTCCGACGCTGCCGCCTCGGCACTCGGTGGTTTCGTCACCGGGGTCGGGGGCTTGGCGTCCGAGGAGTCCAAGTCGTGCAGAATGTCGTCGAGATCAAACTTCCCCATAACTCAGTTCCTGTGCGTGTGTCGGTGGCGGTGGAGATCGTGTTCGTTTCCACATGAGTCGCCGAAAATATCCGGCAAATAAGTTAGTTCCGGTTGATGCTGATTTTCACCTGTGTCGTGAGTTTCAAATCGTCTGATCCGGCTTCCAGGAGCACCGAATCGGAATCGATGATCTTGACTTGAAAAGTGATGTCGCTGTTTGGGTTGGTGAATGAATCGCCCAGTTGCAGTATGTTGCCGTTGATATTCGCCAGCGGGTTCGATCCGCCCATCACGCTCTTCAACTCGCAATCTTCGGCCGCAGATCGTACTTCATTCAACCACGCTTCGTCATCGTTGACTCCCGTGTTGGTAACCACCACCGGGGAAACTTCCCCCTGCGTATTGGTTTTTCCACCCTTCATATGAAAGGCGTCTTTCCGCACATCGGCGAGGGGTATTTGATTACTGATGTACGATTCGGTCAGTACCTCCAGCGACCCCTTCGAGTTTTCTCCGAAGGGATGGTCCGCCGATCCATCCGATAAGGACTGAATGAAATCGTCCACGGTGGTGGCGTCTTCGCTTTGCTCGCCGCCTCCCGCCGAGGCCGTCGCCAGAAATTTCATGAAAAACAAACTTCCGACGGCCAGCACCACCACGCCGAGTATAATCAACGGGCCGGAGTGACTGATACCATCGCTTTCACTGCCCGCCAGAGGATCGGGAGCGTTGAGTTTGTCCGCAAACGATTCGGTGTCCGCAGGAAGAATCGAACCTGGCTGCGTACCCGAGTCAGAAACCAGGGAATTGGGAATGTTGGAGTCGTTCAGTTCCATAAGAGTTGCTTCCGGGAGAGGTCTGAGTCTTAGTTCTGGGATTCGTAGAAGATGCTGAGTTGGAATTCCGTCCGCATCACATTCGGGTCCGATGTTTTCGAGGCCGTCCCCCCCCGACCACGACGCCCCCCCGCGCTTTCCGCAAAACCCCCGCGCCGCAGATTCAAAGCGCGAATCTTCGTGATCCGGGGCAGGGCCTCCAATTCAAGTAGAAACTGATAAAAACCCTTGAAATGGCCTTCCATCTCCACCTTGATCGGCAGCTCCATATACAACGCTGCGGGTACGGCGGGCTGCGGCTTCACCGACTTCACCGTCTGCTTGTTCCGCTCCGCCAATTGCCACACCTGCTTGAGAATGTCATCCACCCCTCGCTTCGTGGGCAGTTTGGTCTCGATCACTTCGATCGAGTGCTGGCCTTCTTCGATCAGCAGGCGAATGTCATCGATGTGCTGAGGCAGTTTCTCCAGACGATGGAGGTGGGTCTGTTGAACCTCAATCTCCTGCCGGGCCTGCCTGATTTCATCGTTACGGGGTTTGAATACATACACCGCCGATGCCGTGGGCACCGCGAGCAGCACCAGTAAAAATACGAATTCTCGAAAACCGAAACGCATGATCAGTGATCCTCCTCAAGAGTGGTCGCCGTCGCCGTCGAACCATAACTCGTCGTGCTCCCCATGGGGTCGCTTTCCGGCGCCGATGCCTCGGGATCGACCAGAGCGCGGGCGTCAACATCGGGATCGAGCGACATGTGAATCTTGAACTGACGCAGAATCCGATCGTCGATCTCCCGCTCCTCCGAAAAGGCCAGTCGCACATCCTCAACCAGAATGAACTGGTTTAAATTGTGCATATACCGGGATACCTCCACATCCGTCGGCGCCAGCCCGATAATGGAAATATCCACCCGATGTCGCGGCGGAGTGATCTTCTTGACCTCCCGGGCCACCTCATCGCGCGTCTTCGGACGATCCGGACCGCCCAACTTTCCCGTCGATCCCCGCTTCACGGCCGTTCGTTGGGGTTTCAACTCCATCGAAGTCATTTCGAATTGCAATAAACTGAGATTCGATGGCATCCGGTTTACCAATTCCGCCAACAGAATAGATCGCGGCACCCGATCGATGAGCGACGCGGCCAGTTCCGCCTTGTCCAGCATGTCCTGCCGTTGAACTTCCAATTCCTTCAAGTCGCGCACCTTGTCCGCTTCCTGTTGATAGCGGATGTTGATCGCCTCCTGCTCTTTCTTAACCTGCGACCATTGACGGTTTGTCACCAGAAACGCCGCGAACACCCCCACCAGCACCACCGCGAACAGGGTGAGGTTGATGATGTTCGTGCGGCGGGCCGCCTTCTGCTCAATATAATCGTCGGGAAGAAAAGTAGAAGTACTCATGCGTTATCCTCACAAATCGGTCGGTGCGTTACACAGCCCATAAGGCAGGGTCCACCCCGGCTGGGGTTCACCCAGAGAAACCCCTGGAGTTTTTAGTTTGGGAGATTTTGTCAAACGGGCCAGAGGATCGCCCAGTTGGGCAGGCAACCTGAGTTCCCGGACCACATGCTGGCACAGCCACATCTGCCGCGCCTCCCCGCCCACAAAAATCACTCGGTCAATCGATCGCTCCGGAAATAACCCCTGGTGATACCGCAGGCACATACACAACTCATCCGTAAGCGTACTCAACGGCTCCGACATATCCAGCACCCCCTGTGTCGTCTGGAATTGCACCGCGGAAATCGTCTGCGAAAGTTCCGTCGGGCTTGACCCGGAACGACGATCCTCCGCCACCGTCGCCGTGGTTTCCGTCTGCTTTCTTTGGGCATCCTCATCCGCCTGATGGAGCGCCGATTGCAGAATCGCCGACCCCTTTGGAGTGGCCGACCGGCGAGCCACTGGCTCCGAGACCATGTGTTCTGTTTGCAGGGCCAGACGATGGGTGTGCGCGCTTTCCACATCGCAGTGCAGGTGGTCGGCGATGAATTTGTCGAAGTGATACCCCCCGATTTGAATATACCGCGAAAAAACCATCTCCGTCCCGTGCGTAATCGCCGCCCGCGTCCCCCCCCAGCCCAGGTCCACATACAGCGTGGTGATCTGGTCATCCCCCTCCCGCCGGTACAGATGGCTGAATGCCCGGGTAATCGACTGCAATTCCGTGTGTACCCCCACCACTTCCAGTTTGCACCGCTTCAGCAGGTTCACAAACTGCATCACCGTATCCCGGGCCATCGCCAGACAGATCATCTCCCGTTTGCCCGCCCCGCACTGCGCCCCTTCCACTTCCACCGAGCGCACCACCACCCCCGTTGGGTTGATGCCCAGTTGCACCTGCAACTGCGCCTTCACCAGTTCTTCGCTCGCCACCCCCTCTGTCGGAGAAATCTGCATGTGCTGAATGTGCGTCAGCGAACTCGGCACCACACTCACCACCCGCTTCCCCTTGAATTTCCCCTGATGCAACGCCCGGGGAATCTGGTCCGCATAATATTCAAACCGCGCTTCCCGGTCGTCGCGAATATGCCCGGGAATGGCGATCTCCGCCGCCGCCAGCAGATCTCCCTGTTCCTCTCCCCCGATCTGCAGCATCTTGATCGACGAAGCGCCGAAATCCACCGCAATCGGAGAAGCGTGAGATGAAAACATACCAAAGGCCATGCAGCAATCTCCCTGTAGTGCACCAACTGGAGCGCACCGTCCACCGACCTCCGAGAGACCGGTGTCCTCATCCCATCGACCCCTTCCCCCCCCCAATTGAGCAACCAAACAGGGAATCCACGGCAAACAGGCAAACAAGCACAGTCATAACGA
>CAZLXE010000030.1:0-20552 GCA_964563005.1 uncultured Isosphaeraceae bacterium | reverse complement strand
GACAACCTGCCCGGCCCCCTGCCCATGCCGGATCCGAAGGTCATCCGGTCGGATCGAACTTGTCTCGGTTGCGGGTATCAACTCCGGGGACTGAAAGTGGGCGGGAGATGCCCGGAATGTGGCCTGGAAATCCACGAATACGGCACAATCGACGATCCCCTCTCTCTCATGCCCATGGCCGTCATCAAGCGATTTCGGCTGGGATGCTGGTTGGGATCGGGATGCCTGATCGGTCAGGCGGGGGTGATGTGGTCCACCATCCGCTGGAATCTACCCTCGGTTGTGCCGGACATCAGTTTGCTAATCATGGCTCTGCTCTGGGTGGGAGCGGTGTGGCAATTGACTCCCGCCTTCGATATACCCGAGGCGATCAGCCGGGGTTTCGGGCGAAGAGGGAAATTGCGTCACGCGGTGCGATTGATGCAACTCGCATGGCCGGTGGCGTGGGGATGTCATCTGGCGATTCGGGGAGGGGCAAACTCCGATGTGATGAAATGGGGAGAAGGGGCGGGCATCGTCATCGGCATTGTCGGCTTGATGCTGCTCGCGGTGCTGATGATGCGGCTGGCGGAATGGGCACGGGATGATTTTGCAGAGAAGGCGTTCAACCTGTCACTGTGGGGTGTGCCCTTCTTTTCCCTCCTGCTATGGTTTCAGTTTTCCTTCATGATATTGGCGGCCCTGTTGATCGTGGGATGGGTGGCCAGCATGGCCTCTTTTCCCGTCGGCCTGCTCTCACTCAGCCGTTCGGTCATCTGGACCGTCCATCACGCGGATGAACACCGCAGCCGGGAAATCAGTCGACAACAGCGCACCGCCCGCTTCGATAATGAAACCGCTGCATCAGTGGAGGAAATGGATGCGGCCCGCCACAACCGGGGAGTGAATCTGTGAACAGAAAGGACCGGAAATCGTGAACGATAAACCATTGCAGTGCGGTGTGATCGGAGTGGGACGGATGGGTCGTCATCATGCCCGCATCTATTCTCAAGTGGAAGGAGCGGAACTGGTCGGCGTGGTGGATGCGGACGGCGAGCGGGCGGGAGATATCGTGGAGCAATGGGGCGGTCGGCATTTTTCATCAATAGAGCAATTAATCGAAGCGGGGGTGCAGGCCGTCACCATCGCCACCCCCACGATCTGCCACCGGGAACAGGCCGAGGAATTACTGGCGGCGGGGGTATCGTTGCTGATTGAAAAACCACTCGCTCCCGATGTTGAAGAGGGCAGGGCGCTCGTGGAAGCGGTATCACGATCAAAGGGAATCCTGCAGGTGGGCCATGTGGTGCGCTACGACCCGGTGATGCGGGCGATGAGGGAATTAGGCCAACGGGCAAGCATCACCCCCCGCTTCATCCAGATGGATCGCATCAGCCCCATGACCTTTCGCAGCGTCGATGTCGGCGTGGTGCTGGACATGATGATTCACGATCTCGATTTATTGCTCATGTTGGTGGGAAGCGAGCCGACGGAAATTCAGGCCAGTGCCGTGTGTGTGCTGGGAGAGGCAGAAGATGTATGCAACGCCCGGCTCACCTTTGCCGGAAAAGACGGCCCCGGAATTTCCGGGGGTCCGCCCACGGTAGCCAATGTTACGGCCAGCCGTCTCGCCATGAAAACCGAACGCAAAATCCGCATCATCAGCGAAGAGGCCTATGTCTCGGCGGACTTCGTGGCGGGGAAGGGTACGGTGGTGCGGAAGACGGCCAATGAGGGGCAACTCATAGAAATGCGGCAAAGATTGAGTGCGGGCGAAGATCTGTCAGACATCGACTGGATGGAACTGGTCGAAGTAGAGCCCCTGGAAATCGGCGAAGGCGCGGAAGACCCACTCACCCTGCAGGCCAAGGATTTTCTGGAGCATGTGCGCAGCGGAACCCAGCCCCAGGTGGATGCCAAAGCCGGATTCGCGGCGGTGCGGACGGCGGAACGAATCGTGGAGAAGGCGCGGGCGACCGGAGCGCGGATGGTGTAGAAAACGGATGAAACGATTCCACCGTTAAAACAAAGAGCCGTGAGAAAACTCACGGCTCCTGTTTCAATCTCAATCTTTCCGCACCCCGGAAACCCAACTCCCGGATTCCCCGTCTTCCAACCCCTGGTAGGCCGTGAAATCCTGGAGGAAAGGACTTCAGCGGACGAAATTCACGCCCAGCCCCTGGGGATAATGTTGACTGAGATTCGTCAGCACCGACTGCTGCACCGCCCCCGGCAACTGAAGTTCATTCACAAACGCATTAATGTTCGATGGTGGTCGCTGATTAAAACCCGCATCCTGAAGGCGATCGAGCAGGAGATTCGAGATGCGCGAACCATCAACCTGTGCCGTCTGTCCCGCGTGTTGTTGAAACAGGCCGTTGATGCGATCGAGCAGGAATCCCCGCTGATTGTCCGGCAATTTCAGATTATCGAGAATTTCACCCAGATTCGCGGGGGGCTTGTAATCATAACCCGCGGCGGTGAGTTTCTTCGTGATGCGCTCCGCAAGTTCGCTGAGTTTGTCTTTGGGTGATGCTGCCGTGATTTGATCTGTAAGCGGTGTCGGAGTAGTCGAGGCAATGGATGCCCCGGGCGCACTGGCGGACAAATCGGCCCCGGGAGCGTCAATTTTTGGAGGCCCCGTATTTTCGGTTCGCGTATCCCCATTGGTAATCTCGGGAGAAGCGCCCGATGATGGCGGAGCGCTTTGCTGATTTTCGCTCACCGCTGGCCCGCCATCAGAGGCGTTGTTCTTGGCGATCATCTGAAGCAGTTCGACGAGATCATCAATATTAATCTCCCCGCTGCCGTTCAGGTCATAATAAGTGAGATCCTGTTCTTCCATTGCGGCCGTGAACCCCTGCACCGACATCCAGAAAAAATCCTCCTGAGGAGGGTCCATTTCCACTTGATTGGTAAGATTGATATTCGCAACCGGCGCTCCCCCTCCCTCGTTGTCTGCATTATTCGGATTGGAGACAGTAAAGTCCGGTCGATTCGCCCGGGTGGGCTGGGGAGAAAAAGGTGGAATTGCGGTAGAAGCGGGACCGATTTGCATGAGGATGTCTCCAAAAAAGGGAAAACGGGTGTCTCACACAGGTATCAATCGGTGCGCCAATATTAGGATTTGCCCGTCAGGTCGCTATTTCAACACCTGGAGCGGTCGTCACTATTGCTCCCGGGCGCGAAAGTTGCCGCAAGGCGCGGTTCCTGCGCAACGAATATCGCTATGCGCCCCAACCGGTGGGCGGTGCGGGCGGAGGAGCCGGATGGGAATCGTTCTCCGGCTTCTTTACGCATGCCTGATATTCGTGTCCGATAAGATAAATCTCCGTCGATTCAGACCTTGAAGCCGGTGGCCGAAAACCCTTAACCTTCACAAATGCCTCTTTCATCCGCTGCATAAGATCTCGATAGGCCTCACCCTCGAAAACCTTCATCACCAGATTTCCGCCGGGCCGGAGCAGCACGGGACAACGATCGAGCACCGCATCGCACAGCCGCACCGAGCGATGATGGTCGAGAATTCGCTCGCCCGTGGTGGAGGGAGCCATATCGGAAAGAACGACATTAAAACCGGATTCCGTACCACCTTCATTGAGCAATGACAGCAGTTCGCCCGGCGCAATCTCCCGCAAGTCGCCTTCAATCGTGTGAATATTCACCTCCGGCAGCGAGGGCTGCACCGGATTGAGATCAACCCCAACCACCACCCCGTGAGATCCCACACACTCAGCCGCGACCTGCAGCCACGAACCGGGGGCGCAGCCGCAATCCAGCACTGCATCCCCTTTCCGGAAGAGATGTTTTTTCTTGTGGATTTCCAGGAGTTTATAAGCGGCCCGGGAACGATACCCTTCGCGCTTGGCCTGATGAAAATAATGATCGTGTATATCGCGGGATGACATGACCCCCCCAGTATGGCACAATCTCCGCACGATGCCGGGCGCATCGCCTTAATTACCAGTCGAAATGGAATCCGTGAACTAATTCAGGATTATGAATCACGCTGATGCGGATATCGCCATCCACTGTGCGGAGAAACACCCGGTTATCGCCGTCATTGAGAACGCCCTTGAGAATGCGATCCGAGGAGTGGGGATCGATCTGAAAGTGGCCGAAACGAATCCACGGAGAGACCACGCCATTAACGGCTTCGCAATCAAATTTCGCCGTAGACTCTCCCCGCACCCGGTATTCAATATCACCCCCGTTATTAATAATCGTGACCGGCCTCCGCAAGGGCCGATTCGTCTGCACTTTCACATCCCCCCCCGATCCCTTGAAATCCAGCGGCCCGGCCACGCCCAGGGCGGAAATATCTCCCATGTTGCTGCGAATTGAAACCCCATCCACTTCGGGCACAGCAACGAAAATATGCGCCCGTAGGAATTGCGGCTCAAGATTGTCCGTGGTGGCGATGACCCGAAGTTTCTGTCCGATTTCACCCGGAACCAGTTCGATATTGACCATGATGTCCTCGAGGGAGCGTTCGGCATCTTCCCGGCGACCAATCCCGTGGACCCCCTGCCGCACCACCCGAACCCGGGCCTTTTCCATTCCAGGATCTCCAATGACCCGAATATCCCCGGCAAAGGATTCCACCTCGATCTCCACCGGGCCAGAAATATCGAGCATGGATTCCTCAGCCCAGGTGGGGACACGGGTGCAACCCCCGAGGAATAATCCTCCAAGAAGAAGGAGAAACAGGAATGCTTTGGGGTATGTCTGGCGCATGGTGGATTCCATCAACAATAAGGAGAGATTGTCCATATCGGCAGGTTTCCCGGAGTCGATGCGGAAAAGACTTCGGAATCCGGCGTACACTGGTGTTTTTCCCGATTTGACCGAGATTTATCATGATTCATCGAATTCCCCTCCTCGCCCTGATCCTTCTCCTCACATCCATGCTCTCCGGATCAGTCCGAGCGGACACTTGGACAATTACCCTCGATGAAGATGCCCGGAATGAACCGGCCACGGGGCGGCTGGTGTTGTATTTCGTTACCCCCAGCATGAATCGGTGGAAAACCACCTCTCCCCTGCACGGGCCGTTTTACTCGAATCCCCAGCCGATCTTCTCCGTAGCCGTGGAGAATATGGCTCCGGGGAGTGCGGTCACCATTCCCGGTACCACTCGCGGCTTCCCCGGTCTGCTTGATGCACTTGATGGCCCGGTGCGCGTGCAGGCGGTGCTGGATTGCTCGCAAACAGAACGGTCGTTTCTCGATGAACCCGGAAATGTCCACAGCACGGTGATGGAAGTGGAACTGGGAAAGGATCGGGAAGACGCGGTTTCGATTTCGCTGGATCAACCGATCGACGGAATGAAAGAGCGGGCAGAAACGGATCATCTGAAATGGGTGAAGTTCCGCAGCGAACGGTTGAGCAAGTTTTATGGTCGTGATGTCTTCCACCGGGCGGGGGTGGCTCTGCCCCCGGCATATGGCGATGATCCGGAACGAGAATGGCCCGCCATCTATGTCGTTCCCGGCTATGGCGGAAGGCACGGCGGGGCCCGGCGATATGCCAACATGTTCGACTCAGAGAAAATGGCGGCGGCCATGCCCCAGGCGGTATATATCGTGCTCGATCCCGAATCCCCCCTCGGTCACCATGGCTTCGTCGATTCACCGAACCACGGCCCGAGAGGAACCGCCCTCATAGAAGAGTTGATCCCTCATCTGGAAAAACGATTCCACCTGTCCCCCACGATTAATGGTCGAATCGTAACCGGTCATTCCTCCGGGGGCTGGACCAGTCTGTGGTTGCAGGTGCGCTGGCCGCAGGTATTCGGCGCCTGTTTTTCCAGCGCCCCCGACCCCATCGATTTCCGGGCGTTTCAATGCTCGAATCTGTATGAGGATGACAATCTTTACAAAAGCAAGGAAGGAAAATATCCCCCCTCCATGCGGGTACGCGGAAAAGGAGGCAAAGATCGAATCACCATGACTGTGCAACAGGAGGGCCGCATGGAGTGGGCCATCCATCCCCACGGCAGCAGCGGCGAACAATGGGACGCCTGGGAAGCCATGTTCTCACCCCCGGATAAGAAAACCGGATTTCCACAACCCATGTTCGACGGCTGGACCGGCACCATCGACCACGGCGTGGTCTCCCAATGGCGAAATTTCGACATCTCACTTCGCGTACGGAAGAACTGGAATACCTACGGCCCGATTATTACCAACCGAGTGCGCCTGGTCTGCGGCACAAAAGATTCCTTCTACCTGAACCGGGCCGTGGCAAAATTCAAAGAGGAAGTGGATCGATTGAAGGCAGATTCCGCGAAGAGTGATCCGTCTTCTTCCGGGAACGGTTATATCGAATTAATCGAGGGGGCCGACCACGGCTCGGTGATGTTCGCGGTGTACAAACGATGGCAACAGGAAATGCGGGCATTCCTCCAGGAAAATAAATTTCCGCAGGAATAGCCGGAGTTCGCACGAAGTCAGATCGATCACCGCCAGAGAATTTTCTTCAGCGTCTGAAAAATAATGCGGGCGTCGAGGCGGGCACTCTGCCGTTCGATGTATTCGAGGTCGTACCGGATCCACTCCTGAAAATCCAACCCCGGCTTTCGCGTGCGCTCGACCTGCCACAAACCGGTGATCCCCGGCCGGACAGAAAGCCGGGCTTCGCGCCAGGTGGGGCAGAATTGATTTTCATTATCGGGGCTGGGTCGGGGACCGACGATAGACATGTCACCGGTGAGTACATTCCAGAACTGAGGCCACTCATCGATATGAAAACGCCGCAACCACCGGCCCACCCGAAGCAGACGCGGATCATCGACCATGTGAAACTGGGGCCCATCCGCGTGATTTTCATCCTCCAGATCGGCCCGCTTCTGCTCCGCCTGACGACACATCGTTCGAAATTTAATGCAGCCGAATTCGCGGCCCCCCAGAGTCTGCCGACGATGGCTGAAAAAGAGCGGCCATCCATCCTCCAACCACAGCGCCATAAAGATGAAGGGATAAAAAGGAAGCGTCACGGCAAGTCCCAGCAATGAAAATCCAATATCGAAAAACCGTTTCCCACGACGAGCAGAAGGAATGGAAATTACGAGGGATGAAGGGTGCTCCTGTTCAATCTGTGTGGCGGCATGATCCCTTGCAAATCGTTCCATTTCTCCCCCCCCGTAAAACAGTCCGCCCGGACACTCGATTGTCGGAGCGCCTTCGAGGGGAAGATGGGCCAGCAATCGACGCTGCCCCACCCGGCGCGTCGGAGCATTGCTCCATGCTTCCATCACATCTGAATTGCGGGTGAACAGAATCGAAGTACGATCACTCTCTTCTGCGGGATTGTAGATACGCTCAATGGCCAGAAGATGATCCTGTTGATCCGCCACAACCCGCTCCCGATAATGCGGCTCCGCAGGATTCACGAGACAGAGATTGACTGAAGCACAGGAATCGAGCGCAGTATCCGGAATCTCGGCAACGCACAGTTCATCCGGCTCCAGAAGAAGAAACCGGGAAGCCCCTGATTCTGGTGATGATTGATTCCTCCGCACCACAGAGATTCCCCGATCGGCCCACTGGCGATCGTGCCGCAATAGAACGGCCATCCTCCGACCAAGACTCCGGGTACCATCCCGGGCAGCACTCCGATCCATCCCTGATGAAAATGGGGATTCAACGATAGTATGCCCCGGCTTCTCATCGCTTATGCGGGGAGAAGCCGGGGAACTGGTGGCCGAAATCATGCTGCGCGTCTCTGCGGGGAAGCGGAGCGTTGCTCCCCTTCGATTCGTCCTACCGTAGTCCTGGCTCTTGGGGCTTCCGGAATAAAGTTGATCGCCCCGGTGTCGCCCGCAGCCGAAACCTGGCTATGAGAGAACTCGTGCACCGGTACTCGATTGAAGGCAAATCCAGCGCATGAGGCGCCCGCCTGACCCAGATATTCCAGACACGAACGGACCAGGTTGCGATTGCGGTTGCGATTGACCACCAGCACCGTTTGATCGGCGACCGAGGCGGCCAGAGCGGCCTCCACACTGGTGAGCACGGGTCCGGTGTCAAAGAGAATGGCGTCAAATCGATTGCGCACCGCATCCAGCAACCACTTGAGTTTATCGTGTGAAAGATCCGCCGGATTGAGGCCCTCCGCCGCCCCCACCGGCATCGCCCAGAGATCCTCACGGTCGGTCTGATGCACTTCGCCAGCATCATTATGCGGGCCGATTGCTTCACATAAACCAGGAAGCCGACTCAACCCGAGTTGCCGCGAGAGTGCCGCAGTTTCCAGATCGGCATCGATGATCAGGGTCTTGCGACCCGCTGCAGCGAATGATGCCCCCAGTGCAAGCACCAGAGAAGTCGTTCCCTCGCCTCGGGCGGCCCCACAGACCGTGAACACGCCGCACTCGTCACTCTTCCGCCTCAGATCAAGAAGATTACGCATCTGATGCACGCCAAGCGCCGCGAGTTCTTCGGCAGCAGGATTGCTTTGCGTCAACTCGGGGAGAATGCTGATGATAGGAGTTTGCTCGTCAACTTCCTGAAGATCCTCCACAAAGCGACATCGGGGATCCAGGGTTCCGATGAGAAAGACCACGCCAAATCCCGCGGCCAGGCCGAAGAGTGCCCCCGCCGCAGCCAGACCATTCCGCCGATCAGTTTGGGGCGTGATGGGAAAATCCGCAGCGGCGGCGATCGTAATCCGCTCGTCGCTTTCCCGGTTTCCCTCGATACGAAGTTCATCGAGACGATGACGAGTTTCTTCAAGGCGGCCTACTATATCAGTCTCCCGAGCGGAGATTCCCGCTAATTGAGACCGTTGCAGACCAAGCGTAGCGGCCTTTTCCTTGGCCGTATCGCGCATTTCCAGATACTGGGCCTCCAACTCATCGAGTTGAGTCAGGGTCATGCGTCCCGTCGCCGGGGAAACGGATTCGAGGGGGGCCTCCGCTATGGCCCGCTCGCGAAGACGCATGTGGATCCGCACCGTATCGAGTCGCCGCCGCAGAGTGCGAATAACCGGATGCTTCGAACCATATTTATCGCGCCAGGACGCGATTTCGGAAAGAATGGCTCGCTCCTGCTCGCGCAGACCGTCCAGGGCGTGATCGGCGAATCCCGTTTGCACCGGGGATTCCAGTTCATCATTGTCCTGTGCCAAGCGAGTCGCTCGGGCCAGGGCCAGTTCATTAATTTTCTGCTCGGCCTCCACCACCCGACGAACTTGCGCCTCATGCAAATCGGTAATCGCCGCATATCCAAGTTGATCGGAAACCCGCATTATTTCATCCCGCGTGCGATCGAGATCGGTAGTAAGTTCACCCTCACGCTGCACAAGAATGTTCTCTTTCTGCATTGCGGATAAGTGGTCGGGATCCTGATAGCCGTGATTGAACGCATCGAGAATACTGTTGACGGCGGCTTGTGCCAGAGCAGGATCCCGATGTGTGATTGAGATGGTAATGACCTGCTCCCCGCGCTTCGATGAAACCTGCAGTGATTGTTCCAGCAGTGCGATTCCCTCATCACCCATGGGCCAGGCGGTGTCGCGAAGGTATGGCGAATTGAGGGCAGCGTCCAGAACGACTCGGCTCTTCAAAAAAGTGGCCTGCGCAGAGACCAGCGTATCGAACATTCGGGATGCACCGAAGTCACGATTCGGAAAGAGGATGGCCGCTCGTTCCCCACCCACTCGGATCAATCCCGTCGAGCGATAGGTGGGCTTCGTGGCAACATACCCCACCATGGCGCAACACACCCCCAGCATGACGGCAAGGAGTAACGCAAGGGTATAGCGCCCCCGAAACTTCCTGTGTAGTACAGAAAATGGATCCTGCACCGGCTCGACGCCACTGGTGTCGGCAATTAACTCGTACCGAATATCGTTATGGTCTGACTGTGAATGCATCACGGTCGCCTCCTTCCTGAAGGCCTTGAGGTTCGCCTGAACAACTAGGTTCGTGAGATGGTCCGTCGCCAGATGTTGTCTGGGTTTCAATGGGAAGAGAAGAATGGAGCGTCCGAGTGGCCAGGACAAAACGGGGCCGGGGCCGATTCGATGCATCCAGATGGTTGTTTGTTCCCTCTTTTTTCTGAGGTACCCTGACTCCTGCCTTTAGAAGCGGAGTCGCGGGAAGGGAAATTGTTTTGTGTTGTCGTTTCACCAATTGACTTCCAAACTAGAATTTATGCGCAGCGTGCGCTCCGATTTACCGGATCATGGCGCGTTCTAACCACGGCATCGGCGATTTTCTCGCCCATCTTAATCTCGGACCGTGAAGGAATGACGGATCTGTCAACCGTGGCGCCTGCACCGATGACAGCGCCGGGCATAATGATAGAGTCTGTAATGGTTGCCCCGGGTCCGATAAGAGCACCGCGACATACCACCCGGAATGAACCTGTCGATGTTTCGCGGGAATCAGGAGGAACTGTTTCCCCATGCACCGAGCAAGAATGGGCAAATTGGACTGCCCGAAGAAACTCGCGGCGTGTGTGCAGGGGGAGTACTCCTGGTTCAGAAAGACGCACCACCCGGGCATCGCGCCCCGCCTGAAGGATCTGCGGCAACCATTGCTCCTTAAGATCGACAAAACCACACGAGGCAATAGAGGCCAGTGATCCACAACGAATCACCCAAACACCCGCAGGAGAGTGATCGGGCTGCACCCCCATCGAAATCTCTGCCCCGGTTTCCATATGGCGCGCCAGCAACCCCGGCAAACAACCTGCGGGGAATCGGGCAGCTTCCATGACCAGCACATGCTGATGAGCGGAATACGCTCGACAGGCGTCAAACACCACCCCCGCCGGCCCGCGATAGGGAACTGGCTCCTGCTCTATGGATACACCGCCAGCGAGATGGGATGGTTCCGGAAAGAGACCCTTCTCTCCATGCAATACTCGGATGGGCAAAGAAGGATTACGGCACGCCGCTCTCGCTGCCTCCACCCAGAGATCCAGCACCGTCCGATCAGCCGTAAGATGAAGATCGAGCACGGAGTGCCCCGCCTCAGATGCCAACGGAGAAGGGCGCAACCCCCCCGCCAAAAGAAGGCAAGCCGCGATATCCACAGTCGATGAGGTCTTTTTTGCCTGATCATCAGGTTCGGGATCATTGCTCTGCAGCTCCCCACTTGGAGAACGAGGAACAGAATTAAGAATCTCGACCTGATGCTGGCCAATGCCGCTGGACCTGGGTGTAAACCGGGTATGCTCGGAGACCCCGAAACTCCACGGCTTCTCTGGTTTTCCCCCCAGCGATTCAATCAAATGAGCCGCCGCCCCCGCCTGCATTTTCCAGGTGCATCCTTCCACGCTTCGCTGACGATGCCGGGAATCACCCGGATCATCCAGCATCTGACGAATCGCCCGCGCGAACAACTCCGGCGTCTTCGCACATTGGACAACACCCTCATACGGCTTCAGTGCCGGAAATGGTGTACTGACCACGGGCCGTCCTACGGCAAGATATTCCTTGAGTTTCACCGGATTCGCCGCCTCAATCCACGCCCCCTGTCGCCAGGGCATGATGAGCACATCACACGCCCCCATATAGTCGGCAACCTGATCCAGAGGTTTGCGACCCAGAAGAGAAACATTTTCATGCTCGCACCAACCCGCAGGCAGTGAGCACCCCCCTACCAACACAAAGTGAACCTCGGGGAGAAGAGCAGCCACACGCGTAAACAGTTCGGGGTCAAAAGTATGCCCGTCGATACCGCCCACAAAACCTACTCGCGGCCGGGGAAGATCTCGTATGTCATGCGGCTCATAATTCTCGGATGTGCCAGCAACAGAAAATCTTTGGTAATCCACACCGTGGTCAATCACCATGGCCTGTTGACAATCATCGTGCTCCCGGTCGTGAAGCCACGAAGAACAGAAAACCGTGGCGTCGGCTCTCGCTTTGAGCCAGCCATCGCATCGCTTGATATGGTCTCGATCCACACCAGGGAACAACTCATAACGATCCGTGCGCTGATAGAGCAATATCGCAGGATCGAATTGATCTAAAATTTCGGCGGCCGGAGGACAGGCGATCCAGAGCAACGGGCGCCGAATACCGCATTGCTTCGCTGCCGTCGTAACCCCGGCAGCAAGACGATGCCGCATAAGGCGCATCCCGCGCGGTCCCGGAATAGTGAATGGCGAATACACCGAGAATCGGTCGTGAATACGAACCACCCCTCGCGTTATGCTTCGTAACTTGCGACTGATCCGCCGGACAAACATACGCCCCTCCCCCGGCCGGGGAATGCGCATACCCAGAGAATTCACATACAACACCGGCACATGATCGCTGAACTGATCCATCATCCGCAAATCATAATGACCCCGATTGTGATACCACCAATCTTCACCCCCAAAACAGATGATGCCGTCAAACCGATGTATCGGAGTTTTTACCGGGTTTGTTTTTGTGTTTGTTTCCGGGTTTGTTTCCGGGTTTGCTTCCGGGTTTGCTTCCGGGGGTCGATCCTCGATATTCAGATCGATGGCGACGGGATGAGGGAGCAGGGTGGACATGTCGGCAGGATCAAGGGCTTGAGACATCACCATCTCATGCGGCGGTGCGATTCCGGATGGACTTCTCAGCAACCGGGGGCTGAGGGAAGGGGAGCGATGCAGGCGGCTCCATGGCAGGATCGAGGCCGGGTAAAATTGAAATTTTTCCGGTGTCGATAAACTCACGCAGGGTGGAGAGTAAACAAGCCGAGGCATGAGAGGACACCCGATTCGTCGGCGGAATCTCCTCCAGCCGCGAAAGGTGCTCGATCAATTCATCGGGATTCCCGGCCACTGTCACGGCCCCATCCTCCCGGAATCGGCGGGCCGTCCCGAACTGATGATCGTTTCGGGTTTCCCCCAGATCCGCCCTTCTCGGCATCACCAGAATGGGCTTGGCCATTTCGCGGGCCGTTATGATCGATCCCATTCCCGCATGAGTTACAATCAGATTGGCTTCGTGCATGCGACGCAGGTACAAAGAGGGATCGAGAAAATCTACCCACTCGAAGTGCCGGGGACGATACGCAGTGCGCCCAATTTGAGCAAAGACATCCGTTCGTTTGACGGACGCAACCCAGGAATCAACTGTCCGGATGAGCCGATCGAATGGCATTTGGGCTCCCACCGTAAGAAAAATCATAATACCGCCCCAGCGTAATACGGCCCATTCTCCCGGGCCAGTTCGGGCCATTGGGTGAGCCAGAGATCGGCGTGACGCCCCGCCCACTCTCCAGATAAAGACAATTGATCCACATTTGCCATGGAATCGAGCCATATCGTCCTCGCCCGAAATACCTTTCCCAAAACCAGCCCGAGATACCCCGGAGAGGCGCCAGTTGTCACAATCACATCCGGTCGTTCCCGGAGCATAATCCAGAATAGACGACAGACCAATTGAAGCAGGCCGAACTTGTTCCACCGCGTGGCATCGTTCACCCGATAAAAACGGGCGTTCTTCACCTGCTCGCTGCATTCTGAATTGACCGTTACAAAAACCACCTCGTGATCCGCAAAAGCCGGACGAAGGCGCAGTAGTTGCACCCAGTGCCCTCCTCCGGAGGCGATGGCGAGAATTTTCTTTTTCTTTGTTCGCATGGACGGCATCGTTCGAGTGCGTTCGTGGACTCGGGGGGGACAAGGCCTGACTCGGGCAGAACCACGGGGGGTACGCAGTGGCTATCGGTCCGGTAAAGGGTTGACTTCACTCCATTTGGGAAAGTTATCCCAATTTTCCGAGAGAACCTGCTTCACAATAAAGAGATATGCTTCATGCACAGGAAATCACGCCGCACGATTCCACCGTTCATCACTCGGTTCGGAATTTGCCAGTGAGGGAATAATGGCGTGTCCTGAACGAGGCCGCGATTGACGCGCAAAGTGAATCAACGATCCCCAACGACCCCGCAGCCCCTGAGCCAGACCAAGAATTAACCAGCCCAGGACCGCCGAAATCATGCCCTCGTACTTCCCTAAATACCTCACCTGCGCCTGAGCCAGCATGATCAGACGACGATGGGAAATGCGCTTCGTACTCGCACCCCCATAATGAATGATTTCTCCCACCGGAGCAAAACAAACTCCCCACCCCTCTGCACGAAATCGACGACACCAGTCCGCCTCTTCCCCATAAAAGAAAAACTGCTCATCCAGAAGACCCACTGCTACACACGCATCCCGGCGGGCTAGAAGAAAACACCCCGTAACCACATCCACCACCCTCTCGTCATTGCGATCCCAATGAATCATGCGCTCCCGCCCGCACCACTTCGGCCAGGAAAATCTATGAACCCCGAACGCATACAACAAAAGATTAACAAGCGAAGGATCGCGGAAGCAGGTGGGCTGAAGCGTGTGATCGGGATTGAGAACGCGCACCCCGAGCACGCCGATTTCTTCATGCTCATCCAGATAGTGACAGGACGCCGGTAATACCTCTCCCAGAATCTCGGTATCTGAGTTGAGCAGCAGCAGAGAACGACCCCGGGCAATCCCCAGCGCCTGATTATTCGCCGCCGCAAAGCCCCGGTTCGTATCATTTTGAATCAACCGAACCTGAGGAAAGCACTTCGCCACCATCTCCGCAGAACCATCTTCCGAATGATTGTCCACCACCAGAACTTCGCACCGCAGAGATCCCATCCCCGCATACACAGAGCGCAGACATGTGTGCAATAATTCCCGTGTGTTCCAACTGACAATGATGATGGATAGATCGAAAGATGGCGTCATCGCATCACTGTTATCGGCGCAACGCAGGGTGATCTTCGCGCAACCTCCACCGGTTTCACTCCCCCGCCTGTTCTGAACGATCATCGACCTTCGGTGTCCGAAGATCATTCTGATTTTCCATCGCCGCCGCCAATCGCTCGATCACCCCCTCCAGCGATTCGAGTCGATCGTTCAACCGTCGGAGTTCTACCCGCTCCCCAATGGAGGACACTGGCGAAGAAGGCACTCGGGACAGCACCATGCGCCGCGGTGGAGCCGGTAAGCGCCGCACCGGAACCGCCAGAGATGACGAAACTGGTACCACCTGATAGCGAAGCGAAGGCAAACCGATCCGCGACATCCGGGTCCGCCGGGGAGCCAACGATCCCACCATAGCCAGAGCCAGATACCACAACATGATGATCTGTCCGAAATACGATACGGCAACAAAAGCTGAGGCATGGACAAATATCACCACCCCCAACCCCCACGCAATCCACAAGTGCTTCTGCCGATCCGGCCCCTGCCCCGCCTGAACCAGAAGCCGCCCCACGCCCCGAAAACTGAACACCAGAATACCCAGAAACAGCAGCAGCGTCAGCAACCCACCACTCACCCCTTCGGAAACATACTGATTCGTCACATCATTTGTCCCCCACTCCCACCAATGCGCAATAGAAGGAGTTCCCGCCAACCACCACTCGTCAATGTGTGTGATGAAGTCATCGATGAGTTTAAAGCGATACCAGCCGGTAGAGCCCGAAACCAGATTGATCCGGGCCAACAAATGCCAGACCGGCTGCACCATCGCCAAATGCAATATCACCACCCCCAGAACCGCCAGAACGCGAATCCACCGCATCCAGATTCGGGCCGCATAAAACGCTGTTCCCAGCACCGCCATCCCCGCCGCCAGCATTGGCGTACTCGAAGCACTCGCCACAATAATAGTTCCCGCACAAATCGTACCCAGCACTGCATAGTGGCGACCCACCAAACCATAACGCCACAGAATCCACATCAACGGCAGAAGAGCCGCCCAGAAACTTCCCGCCAGAATGGGATGGGCGAACGCCCCCTGACAGCGCAGCACCCCATCCCGCACCAGCGTCTCCTGCGGAACACCCCCGAATATCGCGAACATGTTGCGCCCCGTACTCCTTTCAATCAGAAAAGCCCCAGCCACCGGCACTGCCACCAAAACCACTCCCCGGGCCAGCGTCTCCACATCTTCCCAGTCTCGAATCAACATCCGGAAGAGAAAATACATCCCCAGTGCGTCGAATCCGAACCCCAGGCGATTGATGAGTGCTGTGGTGGTGCCGTACAGCAGCGTATAGCACATCATATTGCTCAACGCCCACAGCGCCACCACAATGTCTAATCCCTTCCACTCAAAACCGTGTAATTCTCGCCGGGCCAGCACCCGCGCCCAGCCGAACAATACCATGAGGCGAAGCAGATTGAAGTCCAGCGTAAAAACCACCAACCGCTGAGCCGGGGAAACAAAGCAGGCCATGACGAGCATGGGCATGATGGCGTACCTTCGCGGTACGAACATCATGGCCGCTCCCAGCACCGTCACAAACAGGAGTCCGATCGGGTGAAGAGTGGTTTGGTTATGCCAGGTGTGAAGAAATACACTGTCCATGAGGACAATACCACCCTCTCGCAACTGGAGACCACAGGGGAATCATTGCAAGCGATGAAAGACAGCCCCGCACCATTAGAATCGGTGCGAGGAACTGTTCAAAACAATTTCTTAACGAAGAACCGCCACCGGAGAATCGAGTATGCGGTGAGATCCCTTACCCCGCAGGGAGCATCCCGGGATGACCGGAAACAACGGACACCCGTGAGCTTCCCCCCGCCCGCACCGGTTTCTTAACCCGGATACGCAGCGTCAGGGAGGGCGGCTTCAAACTGCCTACCGCGGCCAAAGTAAGTAGCCACAGCGTAAAGATCTGCCCGAAATACGCCACACTGATGAAAGTAATCACATGGACAAACAGTGACGCTCCCAAGGCCCAACCGAACCAGGCGTGATTATGTTCAGGAGGACGATGCTCTCCCTGACGAACCATATCCCCGATTCCCCGAAATCCGAAATACAAAATGGCGAAAAAGAGCAACAGCGCCAACAACCCCCCACTCACCCCTTCATAAACATACTGATTCGTTACATCATTCGTCCCCCACTCCCACCAATGGGCAATCGATGTGGTTCCTACCAACCACCACTCGTCAAAGTGCGTAATAAAATCGTCAATCAGGCGAAAACGATACCATCCGGTCGAGCCGGGAACAATGTTTATCCGGGCTAACAGATGCCACACGGGTTGAATCATGGCCAAATGAGCCCCCACCAGTCCCACCATCGCCCCCAGTCGAATCCACCGCAGAGAACGCCGTAAGGGAAACAGCAGCAATGCCCCGATCCCGATAACCACGGAAATCAACGGCGTGCTCGAAGCACACGCGATAATCACCACCACCGCGCCGATCACTCCCACCGGAGCCAGAATCCGCCCGCTCCGCCCACACCTCCACATCACCAGCAGAAGGGGTACCAAAGCGGCCCAGAACGAACCCGCCAGAATCGGATGAGAGAACGCCCCCTGACTGCGCAGCACCCCCCCCCGAACCAGGGTTTCCTCGGGCACGCCCCCGAATATGGCAAAGATGTTCCGCCCCGTATATCGCTCGAACGCAAACGCCGCCGCGACCGGAACGCTGATCACCGCTGCGCTCTTCACGAACACTTCCAGATCCTTCCAATCCCGAATCAACAATCGACAGAGAAAGTAAGTCCCGATCGCATCAAAACCGAAACCCAGACGATTAACCACCGCTTCCAGAGAATTGTACAGCAGAGAAAACGCCACAACACTGCACACCACCCACGCACACATTACGGTGTCCAGCACATTCCACCGGAACCCCTTGAATTCATGATGCAGAATCAGCCGCAACCACCCGCACAAAACCATCACCCTCAGCAGATTGAAATCCAGTGTCAACACCACAATCCGCTGCGCCGGAGCCACAAAGCATGCAATCGCCAGCATTGGCACCAGTGCCCAACGACGCGGGACCAGAAGCATGGTCGCCCCACAGATAATAATCGCCAACAATCCCAGCGGATGCAGCGTGGTCTGATTATGCCATTCTTGAAGAAAACTTTGGTCAAACATGATGGGTCCTCCGCAAACTTCGACCGGGAAGACGCGGCGATTAAGAAAAATAGTCCGATTTGTCTATGCAGCCCGCCCCTTGATTCTCTTCCCCTTCACTCCCGATTTCCCCGAATCCAACTCCCCCGGCAGCGAGTGGGTCAACTCCAACCACGGATCATCCATGAAAAATGACCCACCCCTTCCCAGAATCACATCCAGCGTGGCCGCCAATCTGCCGGTGAGGGCTTTTCTTGTAAATGGCTTCAAGTCAACGGGTTCTGCTCCATATTCAGGTGATCCTCCCTCCCACCCTTCCACCAGCCGGCGCAAAATCTGCGCCATCCGCCCGCTATCCAGGGGATCGCACACCTCTCCCGCACAAGCCAACCGCAGCAGCCGCGCCCCGTCCCCCTCCGGCAACCCGCCTAGCACAAATCGCCCGCTCGCCATCGCCTCATAAAGTTTGCCCGGCACAATCAGAGCCGAATCCGCCTCCGAAACCCCATGCAACGGCACAAACACCGCATCCGCCCGCGTTATCCTCGCCACCGCCTCCTCGTGAGACAGATAGCCGTACTCGGTAATACCACCTTCAATCCCCAACTCTGCCGCCAACTCCTGATGATGAGGATGCACCCGCCCGATCAAATCCACCCGTAGATGCCGGGCCAATTCCGGCGCATCCTGCTGAAACTTTGCCATCGCTTCAAACAGCGTCCGCCCCGAACGACCTCGTTTATCGATACTTCGCCACGACCGACGCAGAGTCAGCCGCCGATCCCTTCGACCCCGCCTTCCCGGATCGTGCAGTGTCCCCACATGCACCAGATGAAACGCCGAATCACCCTTCCCTCTCTTCGCTCGCTTCTTCGGAAAATCCCCCGGCTCAAATCCATTGGGAATCGTACACACTCGACCATCGTCACCCCCCAGCATCTTCACATACGCCCGCTTCGCTTCCGGCGTATTCGCGATCACCACATCGGCATCGCGTAGGGCATGCAGCATCCGCGCTCGATCAAAACGGGCATGCCAGATCGAGGGATACACCCGCCAACCATCCAATGCCCAGGGATCACGGAGATCCAATAGCCAGGGAATATCCAAATCCTTGCGAATCTCCCGGCCGATCTCCGCCACCGCATAAGGCGAAACCGTCGTAATCACCGCCTCCACCTCATATTTTTTCGCCTGCTCCAACGCAAACGGCAGCGCCTTTGCCACCCATTCCTCCGCATCTGTACGAAAACCGGCAGCCAGCCTCATCCGCCTCGCGAAAGAAAGACGCCCCCGTCCATCCCGAGGAACCCGACAGACCACCGTCTCCTTCCCGATTTCTTTCTCCAGCCCGGGATCAACCCCCGGCACACTGGGCGAAGACATCGACTCATCCGCTGTAACCACAATCGGGCGATACCCAAAGTGTGGCAACCACTGCGCAAACCGTGCAAACCGCTGCGTCCCCGCCCCCCCCTGAGGCGGAAAGTAATGACTGATGATAAGAATAGGTGTCAAGTCGCTCATGCTGCTCTACTGTTCCCCCGGGTCTCAATCTGCTCGACCTCTTGTGGATGATTGACCCGTCCTCTTTGAATACTTCGCCGCCGATTAAACCGAACCAGCGCACTCCGAAGAATCGTCCGCCAAGATCGATCCTCCAGCACCGCCGCACAGGTGGGCAGCAGAGAACAATTCCACTTCCTGAGCAACCACCGCCCCGATGCATGAAAGTGCTCATCGAGTGTCCCCCCGGATAAATGTATCACCGGAGCGTCAATCGCAATCACCGCCAATCCCCGACATGCTGATTCCCGCGCGATATCCGTGCCATACCCATGAAACCCCGGCGTAGCCGGATCGAAACGCAATCCCGATTCCCTCCGGATGATGATGACATGCTCATCCACACTTGCCACCCGCGCGGGCAACGGTGCCCAATGCCCATCACCATGAGGATCAGAAACCGCCCCCCGGAATCGACCCCAGCGCGTTACTCCCATCAACCCCACCACCCCAAGTGGATGATGAGCGTGTTGTTTCCAATGTTCGATCTGCTCCAGAACTCGCCCCCACCACCCCTCCGGAAAAAGAACATCCTGATGAGCACACACCACCCATTCTCCCTCCGCCTGTTCCAATCCGTGATTCAGCGCCGCTGCCGCATTCCACCCCTTGCCATCCGCATCAATGGGAATCCACTGAATGGCCTCCGCCTCATGCTGCGCCGCCAGCCCTGCCCGCATACGCATGTACTGCATGGGATCATTCACCAGTGTCACCACCGAAAACAAAGGCGATGCTACGGGCCAGAACTTCTCCAATGGAGTGAGCGAAACCGTCATGTGGACTGCTCCTCCGGTTTGCGGGCCAGCGCCACCACGGAGGGGCAGAAATCTATCCCCAGTGCCCTATGCAGTAGAGCCAACGGATAACGGTGCGTCAAATATCGCCGGGTGGAACCCAGAAAAACCCGAGAGAGCGCTAAAACTTCCAATCCCGACCATTCCAGAATTGCCCCCAGATCATGGTGATTGATCGCCGTAACATGTGTAAACTCACTTTGACATCGTGGCATGGTCACATTGGGCACTGAACAGATGACATACCCCCCCGCCCGACAGGCATCCGCACAATTCTGCACAATCTCCAGCCCCGTTTTTGGAGGCACATGCTCCAATACCTCCAGACACATCACCAGATCAAACTCCCG
>CAZLXE010000029.1:0-20589 GCA_964563005.1 uncultured Isosphaeraceae bacterium | reverse complement strand
AGAGCGTCACGTTGCCAACGTGAATGTCGTCGGTTCAAATCCGATCACCCGCTTTTTCGGCCATTCTGGGAACATTTCCCGGGAACCAGATCGTAGATTCATCGCCAGGGGGAGCGGTGGTGGATCGAGACCAGAGCGGCAAAATCTCTAAATACCTTCCCCATTTCCGGCCCCTCACCCTCCCCGACTATCTTTGCCATTGCCCAATCCTCCCCCTCGATTCCCACCTCCCTGTCCTCGCCCGCTCCTGTTTTCCCCGCCCTGATTCCCTCTCCGCCGATTGCTGAAGAATGATTCGATCTCTTTTTCGTCAATCGCTCCATCCTTGTTGCCGTCCACCCGATCGAAGAATCGCTGCATGGGTTCGGGCACTTCGTTTCGTTGAATCTTGCCATCGCCATTTCGATCCAGTTCCGCCATTCGTTCGGTCATCCCCCCACGACGGCGATTCTGTTCCGGGCGCTTCATTTCGGGAAGCCGGGCAACCTGTTCCTCGGATAGCAAGGCATCCAATTGCTCTCGGTAACGAAAATCCATTTCATTCCGGGCAAAGAACGCCACTCGGATGGGGTCTTCCGGCTGCTCCTGCCGTCGCCCCATACCCCGCCCCCCGCGCGTGGCCAATCGCTTCGGCTCTTCCCGCCTCGTAACCTGAACCAGAGAGTCGTTCATCACAATTAATTCAGAGAGATACATTTCCTCCAAACCCTGCACTGCTTCCAGGGTTTCCGGATCCAGATCATCGAATTTTAGAACTGCGGCAAATGTCCGCTGCATGGGGGTACGCCTGAAGATCCGGGCGAAGGCCTTGTTGCGAAACGCGCTTCGGAATTCTTCATTCTGTTCCAACGCCTCCAGCGCACCCGCCACCGCCTCGACATACTGCTCGTTCACATTGCGAACCCGCACCCGCAAACTGGCCTCCTTCTGGGCCAGGGCGGTAATCAATCCCGAATCCTGATTACGAAACGCCTGGCTCCGCGCCTCGGTCGAATGCTCAATATGATTATTCCGGGCAACCAATGCCGCATCCAATTCCAGAGCATACGACACCAGCACCGGGGGAAGATCCTCCACCTTATCGGTTTCAATTCCCAGATCCTGGAGTAGGAGGAATAAATCCACCCGCTCCCCCGAAATTCGCCCTCGCCCCATTGTTTTAATTCTGCGGAGTTTTCGCTCCATGCCCGGCCACAGATTCTGCTGATCTTCGTTGAGAAGCATCTGTACATCTGTTTCGAATTGGACTTCCAGTTTGTCCCGTTCCGCCTTCCACTCCCGGTTGATGGCCGCCATTCCGTCCATCAACTGTTGCATTTCCTCACTCTGGAACATTGCCTGACGGCTTGATTCGAGGTTGGTCTGTAAAGCCGTAAGGCGATCCTGGAGTTTCGCGGCGATTTCCGGGGAAACATCGCGACCGGCCCCGGTATTCTCCATGTCACGCAGGGTGCGCCGAAGATCTCTCATTTCCCGGAAACTCTCACGCATTTTTGTTCGCTGGACCTCCCGTTCCTTCTCCTGTTCGGGCGTTCGTGGGGTGCGCAGGGCATCCATCCGTTCCCGCATTTTCTCTGAAATCGTATCAAACTGATCAATGCTATCGAGCAGCAGAACATCGACGATGGTCCTTTGCGAAGTATCCAGTTGTAACTGATCCGCGATAAGGGGCAGATCACGCCGCAGGTAGTACATCGATACCCGCCCGCCCCCCCAGCCGCCCCGCTGCATTCCCCGCCCTTGCCCTTCTGCGGGCGTGGTCAGGGCGCACCCCAATCCCACCATCATGAGAACAAGCCAAGGCCGAAAACCGGAGTTGATCATCAAGCGTGTCATGGGCATATTCCTTGTCAGCAACTGCAAATCGAGGTTCAAATAGAAAAAAACGATCCGGCCGGGATGAACCGGCCGGATCAATCGTATCGTTCCAAATCAGAACGGACCACCATCGCGACCCCCGGATTCCCCTCTTCCGCCGCGTCTGCCGCGTCCTTCGTGGTCTCCCCGATCCCTTCGACGATCCATCATCGCCTTGATCTCTTCCCGATCAATCTCGCCATCGCCATTTGTGTCCAGGCGGCCAAAGAACCGGAGCATCCGTTCGGGAACCTCGCTTTCCTGAAGTTTCCCATCGCCATTGGTATCGAGTTTCTTGAGGCGATCCATCATTCCATCTTGACGCCCCCGAGGTGGGCTCATTGCTCGTGCCAATCGTTTCATCTGCTTCTCATCGAGAATGGTGCTGAGTTTTTCCCGAAGGGTGTCCTCTGCGGCTTTCATGGTATTGGCCATGGCTTCCCGATCCTCCCGGTTGATTCGTTTATCACCGGGACGCACTTTCGATGTGGCCAGAACAAAATCCTCTACATGCTCGTAAGCCGCGGCTGCATTCTCTGCCGACAATTCATACCCCTTCAGTACATGAACCATTAAATCCCAACGGCGATTCGGCGAACCCAGCGATGACATGACCTTTTTGACCTGTCCCTGCGAGAGAACATTTTCCAGTGCGGTAGCGAATTTCTGCCGTTCTGCAGAGATGAGTTCTCGATTCAGCAAGGCCTGGGCATTGCCACCTCGCCCCCTCCGGTCCCCTCCGAAACCTCCCTCATCACCCCGTCGATCCCGTGCATTTTCCCGCATCTTCCGGGATGCCCGGGCGAAGTTCTCTCGGGAGGTCAGGTAACTGCTGACCAGCACTTCTGTTTTTTCCTCTCCAAACCCCAGTCGCTTCGCCACGCCTTCGGCCTGAATCTGCCATACTGCCTGGGCCTGTTCCGGGGTCAAGCGGGGTGGTTGCTGCGTACGAGGCCCCCGATCGGGATGTCTTTCCTGGCCCAGAGCGGGCATTCCCATCATCGTAATCACCAGAATTCCGGTTGTTAATATTGTGCGTTTCATTGTCATCTCCATAAAAAGGAACGATTTCGAGGTTGTGTCTCAGGCGAATACATATTCGCTTGCCGGGCGATCAGCTCTGTCTGAATCGCCTTCACCATGTTTTACGACACGCGATCTCCAATCATCCCCATCAATTACCATTTTTTGTTTCACTCATTCTGCATTCTCGTGGGTGCTTCATCGCAAAGAGCAAGAATTGAAGCCCCACCTGCGTTGAATCAGGCCTGCGGCCAAGTTTCCTACTCTTCAATTGTCTGTAGGATCCACCTGATAACCGATACAACGCTCAAGGTTGCTTATGGACTCGAACCTCAACGCATGCATTAAGGGTGACAAGCGGGGCTGGGACACTTTTGTCTCCCGGTGGTCGCCGGTTATTTATGCTGCCGTGGAGCGGACTATCCAGAATCGGATTGCGGGAACCGGGGGAACTCGGGGGGACTGTGAAGCCGAGGATATTGCCCAGAAGGTCTTTTTCCGCCTCATCAAGGATGATTTTCATCTTCTCAAGTCATTCGACAACGAGCGCTCCTCCCTCTCCACCTGGCTCACCCTCATCGCCCGCAGCGTCACCATTGACCATTTGCGCCGACGCAAACTCCCCACTGTTCCCCTTGAAAACACGGATGCCGCGGCATCATCCTCCGAGAAACTCGATGTCCCGGATATTCCCTTGCATCAGTTGAGCAGCCGGCAGCGCCTCGTCATTCACCTTCTTTTTGAGAGAGAAATGACCGTCCGAGAAGCCGCAGTTCTCCTCAAAATCGATGAGCAAACCGTCCGGAGCACAAAACATAAGGCCCTGAATCGCCTCCGAGAGCATTTTGACTCTCCAAACCCTGAATTAAGCCAGATTGAAGGGGATATCCAACCAATCCCACCCGTATAGTTAAGTAGAGACCGTCATGACCAATTCTCCACCTCATCCCGAACCGGCACATAATGGATCGTCGGCGCCCCCACCCTGCCCTTCGCTGGCCGATCTCGCCGCCTACCTCGATGGTCTCACCACCCCTTCGGAGCAGGATGCCATCGACATTCATCTCACCCAGTGCTCGGATTGCCTGATCACCATTCAAGAAATACGGCAAATGCATCACGAATGGGATGAGGCCACGCCGTTTGTCCCCCCCACTGTCATTGAAGCCGCTCAGAATCTTATTCAATCGCCGACGCTCCCCGTTTCGGAGAGTCGTTCTTATGCATTCCAACTCTGGATATCCCCCGGTCGTCGTATTCTGGCTGCTGCCGCCACCATCGCCATTTGCCTCGTGGGGTACCGGCTCGGCCTGCATTCAATTCAATTTTCGGAAATTTCACAAGTTTCGAATACTTCAGATGATCTTCTGGAAGAAATGTCCTTTGGAGTTCTCAGTTCCTCAGAATCCCTTTCATCCGATCTCTATGCCCTGTCGTTTTCGGAGAATTCGCCATGAGAAAACAACTCTTCGGCTGGATATTCATCTTGTCCCTGCTCTTCAACGCCTTTGTTCTTTTCGGTGCTATGGTCTCTCGGAAACAGGGCAACCGCTCTATCACGAAGCAGGATGTTATTCGCGCCATCAGCGATGAGCTTAAACTCGACGGAAAACAACTCTCTTCCTTTACCAAACTCCGATCCCGAGCTAAGGATGAAACCGCGCTTTACCGGGACAGTATTACCCTGCTGCGTCAGGAGCTTGCCGATGCTCTGAATCAAGAACACCCGGATGCTGATCAGATCCAGGACATCGCCAGCCGCGAAGCCGACCTGCACCGGGAGTGGAGAATGTCCTCGTCCGGGCGATTCAGCGAGTTCATCGATATCCTTTCCCCCGATCAACGACATCGGATGTTCCGCTATATGCATCGTGGGCCGCCCGACGCGGGGCGGGGGCCGGGGCGCGATCGAGATCGCAGGGTGCTGAAGCAATTTGACGCCAACCACGATGGTCTGCTCGATGCCTCGGAACGCGAAATCGCAGATGCGTTTATGCAGGAGCAGCGGGCCGAGCACGAGGCACGCCGTCAGCAGGATATGATCCACCGTTTCGATGCCGATGGAGACGGCACCCTCAGCGAAAAGGAGCAGGCCGCTGCCAACCGGGCCATGAAATCCCGGAGGGAAGGTCGAGAGGGATTTGTTCGTCAGGCAATCATCCGTCGATTCGACAAGGATCGAAATCATCGGCTTGATCCCCCTGAATTTGAAGCCATCAAAAAGTGGCTGCAAAGACCCGGAGGACCGAAAAAAGGTCGAGGGCCAAGATCAGGGAGTGGATCCTGAAGGTAGTAAAATTGGATTTCTTGAATTCATTTCTTCTTGACTTCCCCTCCTGAACTCCCTATCCTTGATTGATTCTGCGGAAAATCGGGCCTGCAGATCGAACAACATGACGCCGGTGACTTTGCAAGGACGCATCACGCATCCGAAGACATTCCGGATTTCCCAGACACCGGACCCCCGAATATTCCGGAACCAGAGAACATTTTTGTATGAGATTCAATGAACTGCGGCTATGTCAGCCCATCCTCCGCGCGGTCGCTACCGCGGGCTATACAACTCCCACCCCCATTCAGGCCCAGGCCATTCCCGAAGCCCTGGCAGGCCGGGATGTGCTCGGCTGCGCGCAAACCGGAACGGGAAAAACCTGCGCCTTTGCCCTCCCCATCCTCCAGCGGCTTTCTGAGGATCAGGCCGATCACCCCCAACCCAACCCCCACCCCACTCGCAAAGGGAAAGGCAGAGGCAAACATGGCCGGTCACCTCGCGCCCTTATTATGTGTCCCACCCGCGAACTGGCCTCGCAGATATATGACAGTTTCATCGCGTATGGCCGTAATCTGCCTCTCAGTCATGCGGTGGTTTACGGTGGAGTCAGCCAGAGATGGCAGGTCCGTAACCTCCGCGACGGTGTCGATGTGCTCGTGGCCACCCCCGGCCGTCTGCTCGATCTCATCAACCAGGGCTTCATTGACCTGCGAACCATCGAGGTTCTGGTGCTCGACGAAGCGGATCGCATGCTCGACATGGGTTTCATGCCCGATATCCGGAAGATTGTGAAAATGCTGCCGCGTCGCCGCCAGACCCTATTTTTTTCCGCCACCGTTCCCAAAGAGATTCGTCGCCTTACTGAATCCTTGCTTCAGAATCCGGCTGTGGTGGAAACCGCTCCGGAATCGAGCACCATCGAAACGGTCACCCAGTGCGTCCACCGAGTTGAACGAAAACACAAGCCACGCCTGCTCGAACATATCCTCCGCCAGGATGATGTTCGCCGTACCCTGGTTTTTACAAGGACAAAACATGGGGCCGACAAGTTGGTTAAACATCTACGCCGTTCGGCGATCAATGCGGATGCCATTCACGGGAATAAAACCCAGAACGCCCGGGCCCGCGCTTTGCGGGGATTTAAATCGGGCTCGACAACAGTACTCATCGCTACGGATATCGCTTCACGGGGCATTGATGTTGATGAGATCACGCATGTCATCAACTTCGACATGCCGATCGACCCGGAGACTTATGTCCATCGCATAGGCCGCACCGCGCGGGCGGGAGCATCGGGCATTGCAGTGTCATTCTGCGATCGGGATGAAAGAAAAGTTCTCCGGGCTATAGAAAAACGCACGCGCATTCGATTGGAAATTGCGAACGATACTCCAGCATTTGCCTCCGAAGCACCCACACCTCCCAGGGAGCAAAAAAGGAATGATCACTCTCAAAATTCATTGCCAAACGGTGGCTTCCGAAAATCGAAGCCGAAGCGAAAGTTTCGCAAATCGGGTGAAACCGAAGGTCAATGGAAATCTAAGACGAATGGACGCTCTCAAAAAGTAAAGGCCAACGGACATTCCAGTAATTCTGACGAAAGCAATGACAGTTGGAGCGCCAGTCCGACGAATCGTTCTGAAAGAGCAAAGCCGAACAGAAAAAATCGCAAAGCAAGCCCGACCGGTGGCAAATGGAAAGCGAAACCAGGCAGCGGCTCCAAAAAATCGAAGCCAAGTAGAAAATCCCGGAAAGCCAGCGCCAGTGGCGGCAACTGGAAAGCAAAATCAACTGTCCGCTCAGGGAATCCTGCTTCACCCGGCAACACCCGGAAATCATCCCCAACGGGAGGGAAGCGTAAGTTCAGTTCGACCGGACGAGTGCACAAACCAAAATCCACCGGACGCAAAAACACGGCCAGACGATCAAAGGTGGCTACAAACCGGTAAGTATTCCGAGGATATGAGCGTGCGATGATGAAGTGTCCTGCCTCTGTACTCATTGGGATTGTTCTCGCCGCCGCCATCACCAGGCCGGGGATTGCTGCACCACCGGTAGAAAAACTCCTTCACAATGTCAGGGCAATCAGCACCGGGGGCAATCCCGCTTCCCTCATTGTGTGGGGCAATGCAAAATCGCTCATTGCTGCCCCAGATGGCCGAGTCTTCGCCGCCGCCGCCCAATTAAAAGCCGGACGCATCGTTGCCGTGGGGCACGGCGGATTTACCCAGACTAACGATGCTGATTCAGAAGTTTTCACCGCAAATGTCATCGAATGGCTCATCGGCAAGAAACATAAATCCCATATCCCTCGAATCTTCGGCCTCAGCGACCCGGCCGCCGATGAGCTCACTCGTCGCGGCATTGCTTTCGAACGAATCGGTCAGCACATACTCAATGTATCGTTTGCTTCAACAGATGTTATCATCGCCTCCACCCAGCAATTCGCAAAAGCCGGTCGCTTTGCCGAACTGAAACAGTGGATATCTCGTGGCGGTGGTTTTCTCGCCACGGAAACGGCCTGGGGAACCCTGCAACTCAACCCCGATCTCACCCTCGACACGCTCGCCGCCAATCGTCTGCTGGAAGCCGTCAGCATTCGCTTCACCGGCGAATCTCATTCCCCATTCGGCCCTGAAGGCGCCTACCCCGTTCACCGCGCCTTGCTTGATGAAGCCAACGCCGATATCGGACTACAAATCCTGACCGGAGACCGTGATGGCGACCAGGTATTTGCCGCCCGCATCGTAGGAGACGCCTTCAGCAATGTACCGCTCTCCAGCCCCTTGATTAAAAAAGCAAAACGCATCGCCAGAGCGCATCGGGCGCAACTTGATCAGGCCTACCGCAACCTGAAACAGCAGCCGATCACCCCGAAAAACAACCCCCTCGCCCGTGCCTTGATCGATCTCGATTCCCGCCTCGCCCGGGAACTCCCACCCCAGCAAGTCAAAGCCCACCCCTCCAGCGCAGCATTTCCCGGTCCTTTGGGAAAAGCCCGAGCAGGTCGCGTAACAATAAAACTCGATACCCGAGTACCCGGCTGGCATACGACGGGACTGTACGCTCCCCCCGGCAAAGTCATAACTATCACTGTTCCCGAAGAAGCAACCGACATCGGCGTCTTTGTCCAGATCGGGGCCTGGCGCGATCCTCATTCACACCCCTACCGTGTCCGCCTGAAGGATGCCCTTCGCCGCTTTCCCATAGATTCCCGCGTTACCAAAGCGGCCAGCGCCATCGGAGGGCCAGTGTACATTGACCTTCCGACGGGTTTTGCTGATACCTATGCCAGAAAAGAATTGATTGTCAAAATAAACGGGGCCGCTAAAGCCCCTCATTACAAATATGGGGTCACTGATCTCGAGGCCTGGCGCAATAAAATCCGGCTGCGTCCCGTACCCTGGGCGGAAATCGAGTCGAATAATCTTATCCTCACCGTACCATCGGCAGCTATTCGGGATGTCGATCGCCCGGATCTCGTCATGGAGCACTGGGACAAAGTTCACGAGGCCATGCAGTCGCTGGAACCCCGAACCGGGAATCACTGGGCTGACCGTCCCTATCGATATGTTGCCGATGTCAGCGTCAGTTGGGGGTACATGTATTGTCCCGCTGATGGCCCGCTCACCATTCCCGTGAGCACCGCCGCTGCAATGTTCCAACTCGAAAACTTCGATGCCACCGGCGAAAACAAACTCTGGGGACACTACCACGAAATGGGACACGCCCATCAGAACCCACTCTGGACCGACAACGGAACCGGCGAAGTTACCGTCAATATTTTTACCGTTTACGCATTGCACACCATTAACGGATACCCGCTGGATTCCAAGGAGATGCGCAGCGATCCCCAAACGGCATGGAACACCTTCAACGACCATCGTAAATCCGGAAAGACTTTCGAAGAATCTGGCGGTCCATTTAAACGCCTGCAATTCTACGCTCTTCTCTGGCATGAATTCGGTTTCGATGCCTTCCGCACCACATTCAGCCACATCCGACAGATTCCGACCGAGAAAAAACCACAGAATAAAACCGAAGAGCGCAACCTGTTTCTGGTCCAATTCAGCCAAGTGGTGGGACGCAACCTCGCTTCCTATTTCGAAGCATGGGGAATCACCGTGACCAACGAATCACGCCAGCAACTTCAATCCTTGCCAGACTGGATGCCCGTTGCACCGCAATCACCAAGACCGGACGATTGAGTATTTTCACCCACTCTGCTATACAGAATCAGCCCTATCCCTTTCAAGGAAATCTACATGACAACCATCAACATCCAAACCACCGTCGGCAAAATGGTGAAAGAGCGACCCGCTCGTGCTCGCCTCTTTGAAGAACTCAAGATCGACTACTGCTGTGGAGGCAAACTTCCTCTGGCCCAGGCGTGCGAGAAAAGAGGATTGGATCCCGAAGCAATCCTGGATCAACTTCAGAAGGCCGATACTGAAGCCGAGCAATTGGATAGTTCACTCGTCGATGCCGATACCCTGGGCTTGGCCGAGTTGGCGGATCACATCGTGAAGACCCACCATGCGTTCGTGCGGAATGAACTGCCCCGACTGGATCAGATGACCAACAAGGTGCTTTGCGTGCATGGTGACAAGGATGCCCGGCTGGCGGATGTCCGTAAGGCCTTTCTCGCCATTCAGCAAGAATTGACTAGCCACATGATGAAGGAAGAGCAGGTTCTCTTCCCCATGATACGCGAGCTTGAAACAGCAACCAGCATGCCCTCTTTTCATTGCGGCTCGATTGCCCATCCCATTCGGCAGATGGAACTCGAACACGATTCAGCCGGCGACGCTCTGGCCATCTTAAGTAAATCTACTGACGGCTATCAACCCCCGGAATGGGCCTGCAACACCCATCGAGCCATGCTCGACGGCCTGCAAACCTTCGAAAAGGATCTGCACCAGCACATCCACAAAGAAAACAATGTGCTGTTCCCCAAAGCCATTCAACTTGAAGCGGATCTGGCCAATCAGAAGCAGAGATAATTCTGCACCGGTACCCGCAGTGATTTGGATTGGAAAATCGCCTTTTTCCTACAACGGGGGTTTCACTTGTTTCCAATCGATGGTGTTGGATTAGTTTTCAGCCCTGCAAATTCCTGTTATCATCCAATGCTTGATTGAAAAGTATTTATCCTTTCGAGTCACGATCACACCACCATGTTTGAACGCATTGCCCAATTCGTCTTTCGGTTCCGAAATGCTCTCTTTCCCATCGTCGTGGGGGCGATCATGTTGTGGCAACCACCAGTTGCGATGGGGAGTGAGTGGGGAAACTCCCTCTGGTTCATCGGCGTGCTCCTGGTTGGACTGGGACAGTCCCTTCGGGTCATCACCATCGGGCTGGACTACATCAAACGCGGGGGTAAGGGACGACGCTTTTTCGCCCCGAGACTGGTTACCGGAGGAATCTTCGCCCATTGCCGCAATCCCATGTATGTGGGGAATCTGCTTCTGGCGACCGGCCTGTTCGTGACCGGTGGCAACCTGCTGGGCATTGCCCTGGGGACCGGGTTTTTCGTGGTGATGTATGCGTTCCTCATCCACGGCGAAGAGCAATATCTACACGGTCGATTCGGCGATGAATTTGCCGCGTATTGCGCAAGCACCCCACGCTGGGGAGTGCGCCTGCGTGGTTTGATCTCCACCCTCAGCCACCCCTTCGATAAACGACGCATTTTCAATAAAGAATATGGTACGCTCTATATTTCATTAATGGCGCCGGCGGGAATTCTGACCTGGAAAATGTTTCGAACCAACGGGTGGTCGTCCGTAGAACCCTATTTGTTTGCATTGATACTCTATGGGACAGCAGTGACGATTGCATATGGAGTGGTTCGAACGCTCAAAAAGATGGGACGACTCAATCCACCACAGGAACAAACTCAGGATCAGAGTGTGGAGAGCATTATTGAAAATGGACGGGCGCGCATCAACAAGATAGACCGGGATCTGCTGGATCTGTTCAATGCCCGTGCCCGGGAAGTGAGAAAAATATACGATGCGAAGAATAAAGGCAGCGTGCCCCGTTTTGATGGTCGCCGCACTGCGGAAATTCTCACCCGAATCTGCGAAGCGAACGATGGGCCATTGAGTGATGAAGAAGTTGAACGGCTCTTCCATACCGTTCTGGATGTCTATCTTGCATTCGCATCCGTCTCCGAGAGCGAGTCTGATTCAAGCCCTGTTCCCCGCCCAGCAAACGACACCGAAACAACTCCCATTATCACGATCATCAACAATAATGGAAAAAGGAGTTATACCCATGTCTGAAGACCGAATTTTTCTCGACATGGAACAGGTAACCGACTTCACCTTTGATTCCCGGGTGGCGGATGTCTTCGACGACATGGTGTCCCGAAGCGTACCGTGCTATGGGGAGATTCAGGATCGAATGGCCGAGCTTATCATCGAGTTTATCCCGTCCGGTGACTGTCTGGCCTATGACCTCGGTTGCTCCACCGGCACCACGCTGGCCCGCATCCTTTCCCATCCGTCCTGTCCGCCCAACCTCCGCTTCGTGGGGGTCGACAACGCCCCGGACATGCTGCACATCGCCGAGGAAAAACTTGCTCCCTTCTCTGATCGCGTAACCTTGGTGGAAGCCGATCTAAACGACTTCGAACTCGAACCCTGCAGTTTCGTCATCATGAACTGGACCCTGCAGTTCGTACGCCCCATTCTGAGAGAATCCATGGTGAGCCGGATCCAAAATGCCCTGCGACCCGGCGGCGTATTCTTCCTTTCCGAAAAAATCCTCGTCGCCGATTCGCTTCTCAACCGCATCTATATCGACATGTACCTCCGCTATAAAAAAGGACGCGGTTACTCCGATGAGGAAATCCGGCGAAAACGGGAAGCATTGGAAAATGTCCTTGTGCCGTATCGCATCGAGGAGAATGTGGAGTTGCTTCACCGCTGCGGATTCCCTATCGTGGACACTTGGTTCCGATGGCTGAATTTCGCCTCCATCATGGCGATACGGGGACAGGACAGGACAGAACCCAAAGAGTCTTAACTACATCGGGCATGGACCCATCATCGGTCTCATCTCCCCTACACCATGTCCACGCTCCTTTCCGCCCGCGACCTGACAAAATCATTCCCTTCGAGCATTCTGTTCGAGGACATTGCGATCAACATCCGGGAAGGCGAACGGCTCGGTCTCATCGGCCCAAACGGAGCGGGCAAATCCACCCTGCTCAAAATTCTTGCCAATCTCGAACCTCCGGATGAAGGCGAAGTCATCCGCCAACGCGGTTTGAAGATTGTTTATGTCAAACAGGATGATTGGTTTCCGGATGACGCCACGCCCCTTTCGGCGGTTACGACGGAACTGGAAAGCGATGATGACCACCGCGTCGATGCCGGGACGCGGGCCTCCATCATCCTGTCCAAGCTGGGGTTCATCAATTTCGAGCGTGAGGTATCCACCCTTTCGGGGGGCTGGCGAAAACGACTCTCACTCGCCTGCGCCCTCTGCCACGAGCCGGAAGTACTTCTGCTCGATGAACCCACGAATCATCTTGATCTGGAAGGGGTGCTGTGGCTGGAGGGGTTTGTGCGGAAAGCCCCGATGGCCATGATCTTCGTGACCCATGACCGCCAATTCCTTGAGAACACGGCCAGCCGCATCATCGAAATTTCCGCGGCGTATCCGGGCGGTCTGTTCGAGGCGAATGGGAACTACACCGAGTTCGTGCGCCGCAAGGAATCCTTTCTCGATGCTCAACTCGCCGAACAATCCGCCCTCGCCAACAAGGTTCGGCGCGACACCGCGTGGTTGAAGCAAGGTATTCAGGGAAGACAGACGCGCAACAAGACTCAGGTGGAAGATGCGACCACTCGGCGGGCCGAATTGAGGGCGACAAAGGATCGCAACGCCGCCCCCAGCCGCACCACCACCATCGACTTCCAGGCCACCGAACGCAAGACCAAGAAACTCCTCGCCCTGCATAGCGTGTCAAAGGCAATGGGCGAAAAGCAACTCTTCGATTCGCTCGAATTCACCCTCACGCCCGGCCAGCGCATCGGCCTCCTTGGGGTGAACGGCTCCGGCAAGACCACGCTCATTCGCCTGATGAACGGCGAGCTTCAGCCAGATGCGGGAACGATCAAGCGGGCCGCGAATCTGCGCCTCATCACCTTCAGCCAGACCCGCGACACCCTCATCCCCACCCAGACCCTGTCGGAAGCCCTGTGCCCGGTGGGCGACATGGTGGATTATCGCGGCCGTCAGGTACATATCACGGGCTGGGCGAAACGCTTTCTGTTCGAGCCGGATCAACTGCCCACCCTGATCAGCAATCTCTCCGGCGGCGAAAAGGCCCGGGTGCTCATCGCTAATCTCATGCTCGAACCGGCGGACATCCTGCTGCTCGATGAACCGACCAACGATCTCGACATCCCCTCACTGGAAGTGCTCGAACAGGCCCTGCTCGAATTTCCAGGAGCGATTGTGCTGGTGACCCACGATCGCTTCATGCTCGAACGCATCGCCACCGAATTTATCGGGCTCGATGATGCGGGCGGAATCAAGCATTTCATGACCTACAAGCAGTGGAACGACCACCGGAAGAAAAAAAACTCGAAACAAAAATCTCCAAAGGGAACCGGGAAACAAAAACCGAAATCAACCGTGAAGAAACTCTCCTTCACTGAGAAGCATGAATACAAAAACATGGAGCAGTCGATTCTCGAAGCGGAAGCAGAGGTCGAACGACTCGAAGCGATGATTGCCACCCCTGAATTGGCAACCGATCACCAACAAGCGACAGAGACTTATCAATCACTTTCCAATGCTCAAGACAAGGTTAAAGAACTCTACTCCCGCTGGGCGGAACTCGAAGCGATTCAGAATGGAGAGGGATAAATCATCGAAAGGGGCATTTCTATGCCTCATGGGCATGGTAAGATTGCCTTTCTGTCATGACCAAGACTCAACCTGCATCATCTGCTCCCCCCGCTCCCTCGACTCCCTCGACGCTTTATCTGATCGATGGGCACGCTCAGTTCTTTCGGGCGTATTACGCGATTCGAGGAGGGATGACCAGCCCGGTCACCAGCGAACCCACCCACCTCACCTATGGTTTCACTGGCATGCTCCTCAAACTCATGCGGGAGATGCAGCCGGATTATCTTGCCGTGGCTATTGATGTGGGTGGGGATACGGAAACTTTCCGCTCGCAGATTTACCCGGAGTACAAAGCCAACCGCGAATCAGCCCCGGATGATTTTCATCCTCAGGTGGAGCGGTGCCTCGAGTTGCTGGAACGGATGGGGATACCGGTGTTGGCGGCTCCCGGATTCGAGGCGGATGACATTATGGCTACGGTGGTACGGCGAATGCGGGAGGAACATCCGGAATGTGCGGTGCGGGTCATCTCCCGGGACAAGGATCTGACGCAATTTCTCGGCGATAACATCGAGATGTTCGACATCCATAAGGATGAGCAGGTTACGCCGGACAAAGTGTTCAAGACAGAGGGCGTACGGCCGGAACATGTGGTGGACATACTTACCCTCATGGGAGATGCGGTGGACAATATTCCGGGAGTGCCCGGCATCGGGCCGAAGACGGCGGCGAAGTTGATTCTGCAGTACGGTTCGATCGAGAATCTGTATGCGCATATCGAGGAGATCAAAGGGAAAAAGCGGGAGAACCTGGAAGCGGCGCGAGAGCAACTGGAGATGACGCGGCAATTAATTGTGCTTCGCGAAGATGTGGAGACGACCTTTGATCTCGATAAATCCCGGTTCGATCCCCGGAATTTGCCCGTGGATGATCTGGCGGCGGCGTTCCGGGAGTTGGGGTTCAATCGCTTCCCGGATGAGATAAGGAAATTGGCAGGGGAGACCGGAGAGGCGGGGGAGATGAGGGGTGAGGGAACAGAGAGTAAACATAAGGAAGAAGGAGCGGGCGATGGATTCGGCGATGATTTGTTTTCACAGGCGGCAGTCCACCAATCATCCTCTGCATCGGGAGTTGAGGGGAATTATAAATGCATCAGAACGCTGGATGAACTCGATTCACTCATTGAAGAAATCAAGCAAGCAGGTCGGTTTGCCGTGGACACCGAAACTGACTCCCTCGCCACGGTGTCCGCCAACTTGTGTGGCATATCCCTCTCGATCGCCCCCGGAAGTGGGTATTACATTCCCACCCTTTCCCCCGAGCCGGAATCGCATCTAACTAGTGAGCAAGTGCTGGACCGCCTCAAGCCCATCCTCGAAGATTCGGAGCCGGGGGGGTTACTCAAAATCTTTCATAACCTGAAATTCGATTCCAATATCTTCCGGCGACACGGGGTGGAGATTGCGGGGCCGGTGTTCGACACCATGATCGCCAGTTTTGTGCTCGATTCCACCCGGACGAGCCACGGCATGGATCATCTTGCCCTATCCCTGCTCAATTATACTTGCACTCCCATCCGTGACATCATCGGAAAGGGCAAGCAGCAGATCACCTTCGATCAGGTTCCGTTGGAGCGGGCAACACCATACGCCGCCGAGGATGCAGACATCACCCTGCGGCTCTACGAACATCTGCATCCGCTTCTCGATGAACCAGATCATTCTGGATTACAGAAATTATTTACTGATACGGAAATGCCCCTCGTGCCGGTGCTCGCTGCAATGGAATGGAACGGCATCTTCGTGGATGGCGAGGAACTGGATCGACAACGAGTACACCTGCAGGAGCAGATCGATGATCTCCGGCAGACGATCATCAATGCCGCACCTCATTCCTTCAACCCAGATTCTCCCAAACAACTCGCCCTGGTCCTCTTCAATAAGCCAGACCAGGAGCCGCCGGGGCTGGGTCTGCCCGTGCAGAAAAAGGGTAAGACCGGCCCTTCCACCGATGTTGAGGTGTTGGAGAAACTGGCCGCCAACCCGAAGGTGGAATCTTCCATACCTTCGCAGATGGTGGAGTATCGTCAATTCACCAAACTGGTAAATACCTATCTGATGGCCCTGAAGGAAGCGATTAATCCCGAGACACATCGCATCCATTGCTCCTTCCATCAGACCGGCGCCTCCACGGGGCGGCTGAGTTCGTCGGATCCCAATCTCCAGAACATCCCCATTCGCACCGAGGTGGGGCGGGAGATTCGCCGGGCATTTCGGGCGAAGCCGAGTCATGTTTTGCTCACTGCCGATTATTCCCAAATCGAGCTTCGCATCCTCGCCCATTTGTCAGAAGATGCGGGCTTGATCCGGGCTTTCGAGCAGGGAGAGGACATTCATCGGGCCGTCGCGGCAGAGGTCTTCGGCGTAACTCCGGAGGAAGTAACCTCAAAGCAGAGGGGATCGGCAAAGATGGTGAATTTCGGCATCATCTACGGCATCACTCAATGGGGACTCGCCCGCCGTCTCGGCCCGGATACGACCGTTGAAATTGCTGAGAAAATCATCACCGATTACAAAGCACAATTCCCCGGCATCAACGAGTTCCTCGACCGATGCATTCAGCAGGCAGAAACCCAGGGATATGTCGAGACCATGCTGGGGCGTCGCCGGGCCGTGCCCCAGATCCACGCCCGCCATCCCCAGCAAAGGGCACTGGGCGAACGATTGGCCATCAACACCGTCGTCCAGGGAAGTGCGGCAGACCTTATCAAGTTGGCGATGATCGATATTCATGGATCTCTTCCGTCGAAATTTCCCGATACCAGGATGCTCCTCCAGATTCACGATGAACTCGTCTTCGAAACCCCCGAAAATCTGGTGCTGGAGTTGCAGGAATTTGTGAAAAAACGGATGGAAGGAGCCATGAATCTGCGAATACCTCTGGTTGTAGAGGCCGCATGGGCCGAAAACTGGATCGACGCCAAGTAAAGCGGATATTCTGCCTTGACCAAACCGATGATGATGCTAAATTACCCCATTCCCTCCCCAGTTCTCTGGTTCCCCGGCTCCCCGATCACCCAGCAACAACCGAGGAGGGACACCCCGATAAGGGGCGGTAGCTCAATTGGTTAGAGTACTGGACTGTCGATCCAGTGGTTGCGGGTTCGATTCCCGTCCGCCTCGTTTGATTTGCCCGGCTTGCCGGGCTTTTTTTATATAGCGATGGTTGAATTTTCCCAAAGGGGGAGAATCGGAACCTGAGGGACAATCTTCTCCCAGCGTCGAATAAGCGTGTTTGGATACAAGAAGGATGCCGGGATGACGGCATCGATCTTCCTCTCCATGGCCTCCTCGGGGTGATAGACCGGCAAGCCGCAGAAATACGCCCCTCTCAAGGCGGGATTTTCATCGAAAAGGCAGACGGGTTGGTGCAACAGTTCCTTGAGGCGAGGGCCAACAATACGCGTGAAATGACCGAATCCGAACAAGCCGATTTTTCCGTATCCCAATCCCGCGGCACGATTGAAGGCCAACCCCACCATCTTCAACGCATCAATGGTCGGAGGCGGTTCCTGCATATGCCGCTCCGGATGATTCTCCAGAAATTGAACATGAGATGGGGGAATAACGGCATCCCAATTTTCGGTCTCGTAACCAAGTTCGGCAACCACATCGTGAGTCTCCTCCAACAACCATGACCGTTCACGCTCGTTGAGTACAAAGCGTTCCACATGATGATCCGGCCCATGCAGAAGATCGATCTGAGGATCATCCACTTCCAGAAATTTATAGATTGTCTTCAGCATATCCCGGGGGTCGGTGAGTAACTCTTCAAACTTAATTTCCAGCACCCGAGAATGAGTTCTCAAATTGGAACGAAGATAGGTTTGGATCTCGTTATACCAACGCATGGCGCTGTTCACCGTATTGGCACGGTGGCCCGTTTCTCCGCCGAATGTCAATCGCAGATTCACCAGTGATTCCACCGCCCCCAGGGGATGACGCACAAGATAGATCAACTTCGCTTCCGGCCACCATTCGAGCAGATCGGCAAGACGATCATCGCGCATCGTTCCTTTGTGGGCGAGGAGGGGGGCGTCATTCGAGTATTGCTCGGTGTACGCTTGAAAGAAGCCCCGGCAGGCCGCAATCATTGCATCCCATCCAATATTCGGGTTATCCTTCCGCCACTGCCACTCAGCCCAGTCCATGATCGGCTCGGGGACACCCTCGTCAATGGGGAGCATGTCGATCTGAGGATGATGCTCGAATTGCCGCATCAAAGTTGTGCTGCCACACCGTCCCGTGCCTCGAATAAACACAATAGGTCTGGTCATGATTATTCCACCGCAACGGGTGTAGACGAGCGTATTCGTTTTAGAATGTGTCTAAATGCGGCTTCGTAAGTGAAGTGCTCCAGGACACATTGCCGCATTTCCCGGCGGGCCGTCTCAATGGTTTCATCTCCCCGCAGAATCGCTTCCGCTTTTTCAGTAAATTCCTCTGCATTATTGAAAACCACTCGGTCTAATCCCCGAAAGCCATAGTCGTACAAAGACCCGGAAAATTTGCTGCCATCGCCATGCTTTGCATGGAATTCATTCATCGACAGCCGGCCGAAATTGAGAGGTGAATAGCGACCCAGTACGGTTGATCCACAGGCGAGGGCTTCATAGGTTCGCTGGTGATTCAACCCGGAAGGAATCGTCTGGAGAACAATCTTTGCTCCCCGATATGCCTTCCGCAGAGGTTCATCGTGTTCAATCGGCCCGACTGCAAATTGGTTCAGCGTGGGATGCAGATCCCAGCCCTTGCCATAGATTTTGAATCGTCTGCCATATTGTGTCGCCCAGGACGCGACCCAGGCCAGGGTTTCCCGACGGAAATAGATGTCATACAGGCGATAGGCCAGAAAATTACCCAGTTGCCAGCATTGTTCATGAGCAAGATTCAGATTGTGATTCTGAGCCGTTTTATAAATGAGACCCGGCGCGTCCTGGAAGGTAAATGGATGACGGGAACGAATAATCGACTGAATCCGATCGTGAACCGCCACCAGAAAATCGAGATGCATACCCTCGAACTCCTGCCGCGTCCGGTGAAGCAGTGATTCAGCTGTCTCCACCCCATGGCCGATGTATGCCACATCGCATTCGTAATGATCCCGATCAACTGCTGAAAGAGGAGCATCGTGAAACTTCCGGGGCGATATGGGAACGAATGGGGTGGGAATGAAGTTCTCCTTCGGGTAGCCAAACTCATCCACGCATTGATCCCGGTAATAGCCACAGCAGAAATCCAGCGGCCCCATCGATTCTCCGGTAGCCGGGGAAAAGACCTGGGGCAGAGGATCCTGTATCCAGGTGAGTACCGGCATTTCTCCGATTGACTCCTCCCGCCCCTTACGAAAGTGATTTATGAACAGGACAAGAGCCGGATCCTCATCTGCGATCAGATGCGTGAAAGTTACATTCGTCAATGGACGGTGGGCGGACTGCTCCATCACCATCCTGAATCGGTATCCGAGTCGCTCCAGGGCTTCTCCCATATCGCGCATGGAGTATTGACAGACCGTGGTGGTACGGGAAGTGAAGCCGAGGATCAATCCGCCGGGGCGCAGGCGTTGAGTCCACTCCGTTGTGCTTCGCCGGTCTGCTCTCTTGCGGAGAATTTTATTTTTTTTGTGCAGTTGGTTCTGGCGAGAATGGGTCAAGCGCTGATCCAGCGCCTCCAGTCGATCGCCCAGTTCGTTCGCCCAGGAATTACGAATCAGGACAGTGGGGATGGCCAGGTCTTCATTGTCCTGAAGGACTTGTTCATAGTCGGCAACCGCACTTTGTCCCACGAAAATCGTCAGCCGTTCATCCCTCAGCGCTGCCGTGTGATCAGCGGCATGCATCCAGGCGGCAAACGAAGTCATCGATTCATCAATCACATACAATGGGAAGGAAACCCCGTTCGGTTTTGGTTGCACCGTGGCGCACAGCCGGTCGATCAGTTGATGCAAACCGATACCGATGACGATCACGGCCTGATCTTCCAGGGTTGCCGGGAGAGACAGGGATCCAATGGAGGAGTTGTTGATGAGGGCGGGGATCCAGCGCCGCAGTCCTTTTTCCTTGCGGCGGGTCAGGTGATGGAATCCATCCACACTCTGGTAAAACTCGTATCCCTGAAGAGATTCGGGCAGGGTACTGATGCCCTCCCGCCATTCCGGGCGCACCGAACACAGCGCCTCGACATTATGCTTAAAATGTCTCCTCAGTGAATCCCGGGAAACTCTGCCCTCGGGCAGTTGATCCAGTCTCTGCCGCAGCTCATCCGACCCCGGCATGGATGCAAACTCCCTTCTCTCTTCCACAAATTCCCGGGCCAGCCCCCCCAATCCCAGCGTCACCAACCCCTGTAATACCTGAACCGCAATTTCCGTATCCGATTTCTTCTTCTCCAGATACTCAGGGGCAGCAGTAAGAAAAGCATGAATCTGATTCCGCTGAGCCAGGTCCAGTAAAGCCGATCTCATCTGAATGAGCGAGAGGTTTACCTGGGATGGAGCAGAAACCTGAG
>CAZLXE010000028.1:0-20857 GCA_964563005.1 uncultured Isosphaeraceae bacterium | reverse complement strand
GCTCTGTGGTGAAAAAACGGAATCAGACATGAGCCAGTTCCTCTTTGGCCTTTACGGCGGCTTCTTCGCCGATGTCGGCCCGGACGAGGCGAATGAATACTTCTTCGAGAGTGAGGCGGCGGAGTTCGACGCGGCGGACGGGGTGGTCGGCAAGGAGTCGCTGCATGATTTCCTGGGGATTCTGCTCGGGAGTTAGTTCCAGTTCGAGGGCGGAGGAGTGGGGCAGGGGGGTGGCGTTCATGACGCCGGGGATGGCCGAGTAGTCGAGGGTGCCGTTGAGTGGTTCCACTATGATGGTGCGGGGGTCGAAGCGCTGCTGGATTTCCAGGGGGTTGGCATCGAGGAGTTTCGCGCCTTTGTTGATGAGAAAGAATCGGTCGCAGAGTTGCTCGGCCTGGTGCATGACATGGGTGGAGAAGATGACGGTTTTGCCATCTTCGTGCATCTCCTTGATGAGTTGCTGAAGGAGTTCGGCGTTGACAGGGTCAAGGCCGGAAAAGGGTTCATCGAGGATGATGAGATCGGGATCGTGGATGATGGAGACGAGGAACTGGATTTTCTGCTGCATACCCTTGGAAAGTTCTTCGCATTTCTTCCGGGATATCCCCGGAAGTTCAATCTTTTCGAGCCAGTCGTTGATGTGTTTGGTGAGGCCGGGCTTCGGCATGCCTTTGAGGAGGGCGACATATTCGAGAAATTCGCCGACGCGCATTTTTCGGTAGAGGCCTCGTTCTTCGGGGAGGTAGCCGATGCGGTCTTTGTTGTCGAGGGCGTTGCCGCCGAGGACGGAGATCGATCCCGAATCGGGATAGATGATCGACATGATCATGCGGATGGTGGTGCTTTTGCCCGCGCCGTTGGGGCCGAGGAAGCCACAGAGAGAACCGGCGGGGACGGCGAGCTCGAGGTCGCGCACGGCATGGGTCTCACCGAAGCGTTTGTTCACGCCCTGGATGTGAATGCTGAGGTCAGACACGGGTGGGTCATCCTATCCGGCAATACGGTCGGGGTGATCGGATCGGTTAATCTGCCGGTCGGGTCGCTGGGGCATCATCATCATCGTCGTCATCACCATCGTCATCGTCATCGTCATCACCATCGTGATCGCCTTCGTCGTCATCATCAGCGGTAGTATTGGGTTGGGAAGTCGCGGCGGCCTCCTGCTCTGCGATGAGATCCTTGACTTCATCGGGCATGGCGAAGATGGCGGGATCGACCTTGTTGAATTCGATCTCATCTATTTTCATAACCATTTCCATACCCATCTGGTTGATGGCAATCTCAGTGAAGAGGGTGAGATCGCCGAACTTCTTCCATTCGTTGAAGGACATGGTTATTTCCATCTCCCCCATGGGGCCTTCCTGGGTGGAAGTGGTTCCCACGAGGCGGCCGGATTTAACGCTGAAAAATGCTTCCTGCTCTTCTTTGGTTTTCTCGGATGACAGGTGGACCTGAAAGCAGGATTCATCGTTGAAGTCTGTCATATCCACAGTTTTGCTGCTATCAAACTGCTTCATCATCTGGAGGACGATGTCGTGGACTGATGTTTGCTGACGCATCTGGTCGGCCTGCTCCTGGGGGAGGAGTTGGTAGCCGCCAGCCATGGGATTCTGCATCCAGGCGTGTTTTCCGTTGCTGCCGCTGGTCATAACCATGCCTGCCTGGTCGATGTTGGCATGGAACATGCCTTTTTCACCAACACTGGATTCGATGGCAACATTGCCCATGGGGGTTTCGATGGACATTTTTGTCCGTGAAGTCTTGATTTGCTTGAATGCGTCTTTGCCTCCCATGGCTTCGACGGCTTTTTCAAGGAGTTGTTTGGCATGGGGGAGGTCTTTTTTGGCGGATTCAGAGATGGGCCGGCTATCCTGGGCGAGGGTAGCGGGGGAGATGAGGGCAAGGACGAGGAGAACAATGAGGGGAAAGCGAGCGGATTTCATACGGGATCCTTTCGGGATCAGGGGGTTAATTGTGTCTAGTCAGGGAATAGAGGTCGCGGATGATACCGGCAAAGGGGCATCAATGCTGCACTTTGGGGTATCTCCCTGCCGATGATTGGGAATTGGCCGGGGAAATTACATTATCCGTTTATCCGGATGAACGGTTGAAGCGATTGGATCAGTGGAGTAGAATCTCATTATGGGCAGTTTATTTCTCGAACATCTGGCGCGACGGGTTCTGATTTTTGACGGCTCGATGGGGGCGACTATTCAGAATCTGGATCTGGATATCGAACGGGATTATCTGGGTCATGAAAACTGTGTGGATTTGCTGGTGCGCAGCCGTCCGGAGTTGATTCGAGAGATTCACGAGTCATTTCTGACGGTGGGGGCGGATGCGGTGGAGACGGACACCTTCGGGGCGAACAAACTGGTGTTCGCGGATTTTCACGATGATGTGGTGGGGTGGACGCGGGAGATTAATAAGGAAGCGGCTTTGGTGGCCCGGGAAGCGTGTGAAAAATACGCGACGGCGGAGCGGCCCCGTTTTGTGATCGGGTCGATGGGGCCGGGGACGAAACTGATCACACTGAATCAGGTTTCCTGGGAGACGATGCTCGACAGTTACACCGAGCAGGCGCGGGGGCTGATCGAGGGGGAGGTGGATGCCTTCATCATCGAGACCTGTCAGGATTTGCTGCAGGTGAAGTGTGTGGTGAATGCTTGTGTTGATGCGTTGGAGGAGTTCGGAAAGACTCCGGATGACATTCCCATCATGGTGAGCGTGACCATTGAAACCACAGGGACGATGCTGTTGGGGACGGAGATCGCGGCGGCGGTGAATGCTCTGCGGATGTTTCCGATCTGTTGTCTGGGTTTGAACTGTGCCACCGGGCCGTCGGAGATGGCGGAGCATGTGGCGTATCTGGCGAAGCACTGGGATCGGGCGATTTCGGTGATTCCGAATGCGGGGTTGCCGGAGTTGAAGGAGGGGAAGACGGTGTTTCCTCTGGAGCCGCAGGTGTTCGCGGAGACGCTGGAGCGGTTTGTGGAGGAATACGGGGTGAACGCCGTGGGGGGATGTTGCGGGACGACACCGGAGCATATTCGTCAGTTGGCGGAACGGGTGGAGGAGCGAAGGGCGGCCACGCGTGAGCCGGAAGACCAGAAGGCCGGGTGTTCCAGCATGTATCACAAAGTGGAGTATGTGCAGGACACATCGTTCCTGATTGTGGCAGAACGGACGAACGCGAACGGATCGCGGAAGTTTAAGCGGCTGCTGGATGAGGAGGACTATGAAGGGCTGGTGTCGATGGCCCGGGATGAGATTCGGGGCGGGGCGCATCTGCTGGATGTGTGCGTGGATTTTGTGGGGAGGGATGGAGTACGGGACATGACGGAGGTGATGACGCGGTTCGTGCGGCAGGTGCATACGCCGATCATGATCGACTCGACGGAAGCGCCGGTGATCGAGGCGGGCTTGAAACACGCGGGAGGAAAGTGCATTGTTAATTCGATCAATCTGGAAAGCGGGGAGAAGCGGTTTGAGGAAATTTGTCCTTTGCTGAAGCGATACGGGGCGGCATGCGTGGCGTTGACAATTGATGAGGATCCGCAGCACGGGATGGCGAAGACGGCAGAACGGAAACTGGCCATTGCGGAACGGATGCATGATTTGTATACGACTCGGTGGGGATTGGATGAACGGGATCTGTTGTTTGATCCGCTGACTTTCACCATCGCTACGGGGATGGAAGATGACCGGCGGCTGGGCTGGGAGACGCTGGAGGGGATTCGGCTGATCCATGAGCGTTTCCCGAACTGTGGCATCATCCTGGGCCTGTCGAACATCAGTTTCGGGCTTAAGCCCGCGGCTCGGGCGGTGCTGAATACGGTGTTTTTGAAAGAGGCGTTGGAGCGGGGATTGACGGCGGCGATTGTGCATCCCAGCCGTATTCTGCCCCGGAACAGGATCGAGGATGAGAAGTGGGAGGCGGCGGAGTGGGTGATTTTTGATCGGCGACCTTCTGACAAGGGTGAGGGTTTCGATCCACTGCTGCACTATATTTCCCTGTTTCCGGATGGGGATTCGGTGGGGCATGCAGAGCCGCAGGTGTCGCGGACGCTGGAAGAGCAGTTGCAGCATCACATTGTGGATGGGGAGTCGCGGGATCTGGATGAGACCTTGAAGACGGCTTTGGAGAAGTACGGGCCTCTAGAGATCATCAATGATCATTTGCTGGCGGGGATGAAGGTGGTGGGGGAGTTGTTCGGGAGTGGGAAGATGCAGTTGCCGTTTGTTTTGCAGTCGGCAGAGGTGATGAAGAAGGCGGTGAAATTCCTTGAGCCGCACATGGAGCATCTGGAGGGGGCGGGGGGGCCGAAGGCACGGGTGGTGCTGGCGACGGTGTCGGGGGATGTTCACGACATCGGGAAAAACCTGGTGGACATTATTCTGTCGAATAACGGGTATGAAGTTGTCAACTTGGGGATCAAACAGCCGATCGTACACATTCTGGAGGAGGCGAAGCGAGTGGAGGCAGACGCGATTGGGATGTCGGGGTTGCTGGTGAAATCGGTGGGGGTGATGGAGCAGAACCTGAAGGAATTGAATACGCTGGAGATTGAGACGCCGGTGCTGTTGGGGGGGGCGGCGTTGACGCGGCATTATGCGGAATCGCATCTGCGCGAGATTTATCAGGGGAAGCTTTATTACGGTCGCGACGCTTTTGAGGGGTTGGCGATTTGTGATCGGTTGGCGGCGGGTGATCTGGCGTCAATCGATGAGGAGATTCAAATACGATTGACGAAGCGGGCGGATACTGAGGCGCGGGTGGCGGAGGGGAAATCTAAAGAGAAAGCGACGACGGTGGTGGCTATACGGGCGGAAACGGCTCCGGTGGAGGATATCCCCGTGCCGCCGTTCTGGGGTTCACGGCTGGCGGAACCGGTAGATTTGGAGGAGATTTATCCATTCGTGAACACGGTGGCGTTGTTTCGGGGACAGTGGGGATTCAAGAAGGGGTCGATGTCGAAGGAGGAATATGACGAGACGATTCGGGAGGTGGCAGAGCCAGTGTTCGAGCGGTTGAAAGTGCAATGTCGAAAGGAAAATATTCTTAGGCCACAAGTGGTGTATGGATATTTTCCGTGCCTGCGGGAGGGGGATGATCTGGTGGTGTTTGATGGAGAGGATCAGGAGCGGGAGGTCGAGCGATTTTCGTTTCCCCGGCAGACGAAAGGGTCGGGGCGGTGTTTGAGCGATTATTTCCGGGCCGGGTCTTCAGAGGGAGGAAACGGGGTGAAAGATGTGGTGGCGTTTCACTGTGTGACGATGGGGATTGAAGTGAGCCATCGGGCCCGGCAGTTGTTCGAGCGCGATGAATATACGGAATATCTGTATCTACACGGGCTGGGTGTGGAGGGGGCGGAGGCGCTGGCGGAATACTGGCATAAGCGGATCCGGATCGAGATGGGGATCGATAGCGATGATGCCACAGAGATTCGGAAACTGTTTACAAACAACTATCGGGGATGCCGTTACAGCTTTGGATATCCCGCCTGTCCGGAGATGGCGGATCAGGAGAAACTTTTTCGATTGCTGCAGCCGGAGCGAATCGGGTGTGTGTTGACGGAGAACTGGCAGATTGATCCGGAACAATCGACGAGCGCCATAGTTGTGCATCACCCGGAAGCAAAGTATTTTAATGCATGACCCCCGGATTCGGCATTGAGGCAACAAGCCATCGAGGCATCAAGGGAATATGGCATTGAGTGACCAAAAATAATGAATCAAAAAGATCACTCGTCTTCTCGTTCTTTAAACTTGCTGGCTTTGTTCCTGCTGGTTCCGGCGCCTTCCCTGGCGGTTGTTTCGGCAATGGTGGTGGAGGAATGGCGGGGTTCACTGTTGGGAATGTGTTTGTTCGGGGCGGCGAAGGGGTGGATTCTGTTGATGCCTTTGTTGTGGTTGAGATTTATCGACCGTCGATCATTCAGTGGATCGCCGGTTCGGCAGGGAGGGCTGGGCGTGGGATTGGGATTGGGGGTATTGACGGGGATCGTGATATTCGGGGGGTGGTGGTTCATTGGGCGGGTGTGGATTGATCCCCAAATGCTCCGAACTGCGGTGGAGGGGAATGGCATCGGTTCACCCCTGAATTACACTTTGTTTGTGGTATTCCTCTCTTTGATGAATGCCTTGCTGGAGGAGTATGTGTGGCGGTGGTTTGTGTTCGAACGGTGCAAGGTGCTGGTGGGGGTGTGGCCGGCGATCATCGCGTCGAATTTCTTCTTCATGCTGCATCATGTGATCGCTTTGCGGATGCAGGTGCCGTGGAGTGTGACGATTTTGGGTTCACTCGGGGTGTTCACCGGGGGTGTGGTGTGGGGCTGGTGCTATGTGAAGTATCGCTCGGTCTGGCCGGGCTATGTGTGCCATGTGATTGCTGACGCTACGATCTTTGGCATCGGGGGGTGGATGATCTTCGGGTGAAAAGAAATGGCATCGAGGGATCAAGGCAGAAACCCCTTCCCCAACCCTCCCCCAGAGGGGGAGGGAGTTCTGTTATTCCCACGGAACGGTGACGGGGCCGTTCAGTTGGGCGCCTTCGTTGATGGTGAGGGTGGGACAGTGGAGGAAGGGGCCTTTCCAGGAGGCCTTGGGGCCGAGAGTGATGGCTCCCGTTGCTTCAACCGCTCCTTCGATGGTGCCTTCACATTCAATGGCGTCACCGGCTTGGATGTTCTTGGCGGCAACTCGGCCTCTTTTTGTGATTTTGATATTGCCGCAGGTTTGTAAGTCGTTGACCGGCATATAGGACTTGACGGTGATATCTTCGACAATGATGGGGCGATTGCAGTGGGGGCAGTTGGTACTCATGGTTTTCGAGGACACCTCATGCTCCCGGGTGCAGAGATAGCAGCGGATGATTCGTCGGGCCGATGACTTCGTACTTTTTTTCTTCGTTTTAGCCATGACAACGCCCGCACCCACAGGCGACCTCAAAGGTGAACGGAGAGCGGTGGGGGATTGATTCAGATCAAGCCGCGATTACTTTTTTGCAGCGGCGGGTTGGGTGGTCTGGGCGGCCTGGGGCTTGACTTCAGTGGTGGTTGCTCCGGCTTTTCCATTGGTCGCCGCGGCACCAATGCGAAGATGACCGTCGATGGAGGCGCCGTCGGCCATACTCATGCGTCCGGCGGTGATGTCGCCTTTCACGATGCCTTTGGGTTTGAGTTCGATGCGATCGGTGGCGACCACATTGCCTTCTATTTTTCCCTCCACTTCGACTTCTTTCGCTTCAATACTGGCTTTGCAGGTGGAGCCGTGGGCGATGAACACTTTTCCCTTGGCGGCGATTGATCCTTCGAGGGTTCCCTGAATTTTGGCGGCGGAATCAAATGAGAGTTCGCCCTTAAATCGTGCATCCGGTCCGATGGTAGTTCCATATTCCTGCGTGTTGTCAGCCATGGGGGCGGCTCCTGAATCGAGTGGTTCAAAGTGGGGGGTGATTCGGCTTCGTGGCCGACACGGGCGGCGTATCGTAGCGAAGCACACTCACCACTTATGATCGAGGTGGTTTCACTGTGAAGAATTGTGGATAACCTGTGTAGAGGGAGGGGAGGCATAAAAAAATTTGGATTTGATTGGGAGGGGAACTCATCTCCAAATCCGAAATGCTTACCCTTGAGGGAGGACAATCTCGATGTCATCTACGAGAAATTTTCCATTCCCAAAATCTGAGATGAATTCAATCTGAAATGTCCCGGACAGAGGAAGACCAGTCAAATCGAGATCATAGGGGTGATAGATATCATCGCTGTCGGCGGTCGTGAGGGTGAGGAGGGTGGTAAAGTTATTCCCGTCGGTGCTGATGCGAACTTCAATAAAATCAGACCCCGTGAAGAATTGGGCTTTTCCCCAGAATCGAAGGTGGGGATTGGACACGCCGGAAAGATCGACGATTCGGCTGAGCGAACTGTTCCTCTTTTTCAGTCGAACATGGGATTGTCCGGAATGGGGACCGTCTCGGTTGGTGCGCATTTTTACATCGCCGTTCCGATTCCAATCACCGATCCAGAGGCCGGTCCCTCCGGCAAAGTTATCGGATTCGAAGTCATCGGCAGCCACGATGGGCATTGGGGATACGGTGATGTTGATGGAGTCGGTCGCTTCCATTCCAGAATCATCGGTGACGGTAAGGGAAAAGTTGTAATTCCCCAGGGCTAGATCAAGTGGGAGGGTCGGTTGGGTTCCTAATAAGGTCGTTCCCTCGAACCAGGCATACGACACGATGACACCATCAGGATCGAATGATGCAGAGCCGTCCAGGGTGACGGTGGCCATGCCGTCGTTATTGGCGTCAATCAGGTTCTGGTCAATGCCAGCCCGGGCCTGGGGGAGAAGGGGAACCTGAATCAGGGGATTCCCAACCAGTTCGACATTATCGAGATAGATTGTTCCTCGAATGAGATTGGTGGAGAATTCGACTTCAAATGACTCAGTCATGAGATAATCGGAGAGGTCGATGTCAAAGAAGCGATACACATTGTCACTGGTACTGAGACCGAATCGCTGGACAATAATCGGGGGAGCACCGAGGGGTTTGACCGTAACGAGAGCATGATCGGTCCAGGTGAAATTGCTGCCTTTCAGCCAGAATTGGAGGTGGACCTGGGTTGCACCGTACAGGTCGGCAAAACGGCGAAAGGTGTTGTTTTTCCCGTGGATTCGGAGGTGGTATGATCCGGAGAGTGCATTTTCCCGGTTTGTAACGAGGGTTTCATTATTCAGATTCCATCCTCCGATCCATCTTCCGATGCCGCCCAGGGAATCGCCGGATTCAAAATCATCCCTAGCCAAGGGTGGTGGAGGAGAGGGCAAGACCGTGATGAAGGCGATGTCGGTGTCAGATTGGCGAGAATCATCGGTGACGGTCAAGGTGATGACATGCGATCCCACGGGAAGGGTCAGGGTAATGGCGGTTGTTGATTCCAGCAGGGAGGCGCCATCAGTCCAACGATAGGAATTGACGGTTCCATCCAGATCGAAGGAATCGGAGCCGTCGAGGGTGATGGTGACCAGGCCATCATCATTGAAATCGGTGACCATGCGAGGGCCTCGAATATCGGCAACCGGTCTTTGCGGGGAGGTGAATGAGAGGGCACGATTGACATTGAGGCGACCGCCAGAAGCGACGATTCCCTGAAGCGCGGGTTTTGGATCGGTATTGAGCAGCAGATGGTTGCGAATCTGGATATAAGACCATTCGGGGTGACTGGCGGTGATGAGGGCAACGGTGCCAGTGACATGAGGCGTTGCCATGGAAGTCCCACTCATCAGGCCGTAAGCGTCGCCGGGCAGGGTGCTGAAGATATTTTCCCCTGGTGCGGCAATATCTACCGAGGACGCTCCCCAGTTAGAAAATGAAGCGAGGGTGTCCTGGCTGGTGGTGGCGGCAACAGCGATGACATTGTCGAGATTGAAAGATGCGGGATAAGTCGGGGCAAGATCATTATCGACGGCATCATTGCCTGCGGCGGCAATGTAGAGATGATCGATGGACTGAGATGCCTGGATGGCGTTATACAGTGCTTGGGAATTCCCAGTGGTGCCCCAACTGTTATTCGACACGCGAACACCCATGGCGGTGGCATATTCCATGGCCCGGAGCGCATCGGAGGTGAAGCCACCGAAGGGGCCGATGATGCGGAGCGGCATAATTCGGCAGCGCCTGGCGACACCCGAACTTCCGATGCCATTGTTCCCTCTGGCGCCGAGAGTTCCGGCGACATGGGTGCCGTGGCCCAGGGGATCATCGGGATTATTGTCGCGGTCGACAAAGTCCCACCCATGAATGTCGTCGATGTATCCGTTGTGATCGTCATCGAGAAGATTGCCAGGAATTTCGTTGGGATTGGTCCAGATATTGTCGACAAGATCGGGATGGGTCCATTGCACTCCGGTATCCATCACGGCGATGACGAAGTTCGGGCTGCCGGAAAAAATGTCCCAAGCTTCCGGAGCGTCGATGTCTGCGTCCATTGCGTCGCCATTCAAGCCGTTGTTATTTAATCCCCAGGATTGAGTAAAATCCGGATCGTTGGGGATACCGGTGGCATAAATGACATAATCTGGCTCGGCGTACTCGACCAGGGGATTGGCTCGAAATGCGCGGAGAGCGCGATCCACATCGCCTGCTTCTACACTTTCGAGGCCGGGGACAATGGTGTATTCGTGAACCAGCGGGGCGGCGATTCCATCACGCATTTCTTTTCGCATCTTGCGATTTGCCTGCGGTCGATATTTAACGAGGATTCGATGAGGGTGCTGAGTGGCACGCTCAACTTTGTTCAAAGCGGGGGGAAGACTGATTTGACTCCAGGCCGGGGTAAGGCATCCCCCACATACAATTGAAAGTGTGAGGATCAATCGAGTCAATCTGAAAAAAGAATTGGTTTGAATCATGGGTTTCTTCCTGAAGCGTGATGACCCCGGACCAAGCGGCATGACCGCTTGCGAATTCCCATAATAATTATGACTGGTAGGAGCCACAGGGTATGAACACAAACAAGGTTACGCCAATGATATAGAGTTGAAGGGAGGTGTGTAAAGTACTTTAAATAAAGAACTTTTCGAAAAAACAACAGTCTGATGAATCGCAGATAAATATTTTGGAAGTATTCTTGAGGATGAGGACAAGCCAAGTGACATCCCAGATATCCCTGTTTGCCCAGATTGCCGGTTTTGGAGTCATTCAAGTTCTGAAACGACGAGACAAATTCCGGATGATGGAAGCGTTTATTTTTTGTTTCTCGGGATTATTTTTGAGAATGGGTTCAAAAAACTCTTCCACCGAGGGGAACCGATCGTTCCGGTGAGAGTAAAACTACTCGATTCAATTCATCAGGTACGCCGAGGATCAGCACTTCTGATCCGATGCCTCCAATTAAACGGGTGCCGAGATTGACGACGACGATGACATGGCGGTCGATCAAATCATCCGGGGAGTAGTGTTCGGTTAATTGAGCGCAGGATACTTTCTGACCGAGTTCACCGAGATCGATGGTGAGAATATATGAGGGCTTGCGGGCTTTGGGGTGGGGGTAGGCAGCGGTGATTCGGCCCACCCGCAGGTCGAGCATTTCGAAAGCATCGATGGGGGCAATTAAGGACGGTGGGGACTCCATGGATCATTTTCCGATGTGATTGTCAAGGAATCCCCCGACCTGACTGAGGGCGAGGCGATCCTGCTGCAGGGTATCGCGGTGGCGGACGGTGACGGTCTGGTCTTCCTGTGTTTGTCCGTCGATGGTGAAGCAGAACGGAGCGCCGGATTCATCCATGCGGGCGTAGCGTTTGCCGATGGATTGTTTGATATCAAACTGCACGGCGTACCGGGTGCGGAGTTCTTCATACAGTTTGCGAGCGACTTCCGGCATGCCATCTTTTTTCACCAGGGGGAACACTGCGGCCTGTATGGGGGCGAGGCGGGGGTGGAATTTCATGTACATTTTGCTGGCCCGTTCAGGATCTGGGGTGTAGGCCTCGCAGAGGAGGGCAAGCGTGCCCCGGCTGAGTCCTGCCGCGGGTTCGATCACATGGGGGAGATAGCGTTCGTTGCGTTCCTGGTCAAAGTATTCGAGTTTGATTTTGGCGTGCTGCTGGTGCTGGGTGAGGTCGAAGTTGGAACGATGGGCGACGCCTTCGAGTTCGCCATAGCCGGGGGCGGTGAAGGGAAAGCGATACTCGATGTCGAAAGTGCCGCAGCCGGTTTTTGCATAGTGGGCGAGTTCATCGGGATCGTGGGAGCGGAGTTGGAGATTCGCGTCGCTCAGCCCCTGTTTTTTCCACCAGTGTTTGCGGATATCGCACCAGAATTCGTACCACTTCTGGGCGTCATCCGGGTGGCAGAACCATTCCATCTCCATCTGCTCGAATTCGCGGCTGCGGAAGATGAAGTTGCGGGGCGTGACTTCGTTGCGGAAGGCCTTGCCGATCTGGGCGATGCCGAAGGGAACCTTGACCCGCATGGTGTCGAGGACATTTTTATAGTTGAGAAAAATGCCCTGGGCGGTTTCGGGACGGAGGTACACCTTACTCGCCTCATCCTGCACGGCCCCGGCATGACTTTCGAACATGAGGTTGAATTCGCGGGGTTCGGTGAGGGTGCCGACCTCTTTGGTGTCCGGGCCGACAGTGATGGCGATCTCGTCCGGGCCGAGGTCGGTGAAGGGGCAGAGATCAAGACCGTCTTTCGCGATGTCTTGTTTTTTGTATTTGCTGAGTTTTTTGAGTGCGTTGTCGAATGACTTGTCGTCGTTTTCGATGTAGGCATAAATCTGGCCCGAGGTGTCGCCCTTCATTCCCATACACATAATGTGGTCGGCACGGTAACGAGACTTGGTTTCACGGCAATCGACCATCGGATCGTTGAAGCCGCCCACATGACCGGATGCCTCCCACACTTTGGGATTCTGGATGATCGAAGTATCGACGCCCACGATGGACAGCGGCTCTCCATCGGGGCCGATGGGGGGGCACTTCACCATGTCGCGCCACCAGGCGTCGCGGAGGTTGTTTTTGAGTTCGATGCCGAGGGGACCGTAGTCCCAGAAGCCGTTGATCCCGCCGTAGATTTCCGAGGCGGGAAAGATGAAGCCGCGGCGTTTGCAGAGGGACACGATGTCTTCCATCGAGGTAGTGGGAGGAGCGGTGGTTCCGTGAGTGGTCATAGGGGGGATGGTAGCGGGAGTGGGTTTGAATGTCCCATCCTTCACCTATTCCACCGGTTTCATCTCGATGATTTCATCAAGATTTTCGACTTCCACGGCAGGCATCGGGGGCTGGCCTTCCCGGGGACCATGGGCGAGATCGATCGCCAGCTCGATGGCCGCTCGCATGGAGCCGGGACTGGCCTTGCCTTTGCCGGTAAGATCGTACGCCGTGCCGTGATCGGGACTGGTGCGGATGATGGGCAGGCCGACGGTCCAGTTGACGGCGGAGTCCCAGCCGAGAAGTTTGACGGGGATCAATCCCTGATCGTGATACATGGCGACGACGAGGTCATAGTCTCCGGCGGCGGCCTTGATGAACAGGGTGTCGGCGGGGAACGGGCCTTCGACGAGGATGCCATTCTGCTGAGCCAGTTCGATGGCGGGGCGGATCACCCGCTCTTCTTCATCGCCCATCAGGCCGTTCTCCCCGGCGTGAGGATTGAGGCCGGTAACCGCGATGCGAGGACGGAGGATGCCCATTTGAAGGCAGGCCTCATGTCCCAGATCGATGGGATTGAACACGCGCCCGATGGTGAGCACATTTCGGATGTCCATCAGGGGGAGATGAGTTGTGGCGAGGATGACCTTGAGACGCGGCGACACAAAGGCCATCGCATGGCGTTTCGCCTTGGTGCGGTGGGCCAGCAACTCGGTATGACCGGGCCAGTTAAATTTCGCCAGCCGCCACGCCTGCTTGCTGATAGGGGCGGTGACCAGAGCATCGAGGGTTCGGTGGGGGCGGGTCTGGGCGGTTTTTTCCTGACCTTTCAGGGCATCTGCGATGGCATCTTCCACGAACAATTTTGATGATTGACCCCCGGTGGGGGTGGGTTCGGGGCGGATCGTGTGCTCTGAGAATTCCGGGTAATCCAGCACCACGACCGGTTCAACGATGCGGGCGTTTGCCCGATCTGAATCGTGGGCCACGCGATACCAGAACGGTTCGATGCCCAGAGTTTCCGCCGTGGAAGTGAAAATATCGTTCACCCCGTAGATGCGAAAATGGGCTCGGCGGCGGATTGTAGAGTCGTTGAGGGCCTTGAGAATGACCTCGGGGCCGATCCCGCCGGGATCGCCCATGGTGATCCCGATAATGGGCTTTCGGAGCTGGGATGGACCGCTTCGGTCAGGCATGTTCAATGATAGGTCAACCCGGCGAAGAAAACTCTGCTTCGGGCTTGGCGGGAGGCGTGGATGAGGGCGGGTCGAGGGAAACGCCGAGTTCTTTCGCCAGATGCTTCAGATCGTTTCGTAGCATGGTGACTTCATGCTCCAGAACGGTGATTCGCTGAACCAACGCCGAGTCCGGGGTATCAGAAGTGGGTAGGGGGGAATCAGGATTATTCAGTGGAATCGGGGATTCCGGGGATTTTGGGGATTCCCGAGGCAGGGGGCCGAGCGTTTGGGCGTATCGGGGTGCTCGCCCTCCTCCGGAGAGCCGTTTCACGAAAGGGGTTTCCCGGTTCATCAGCGAATCCAGAATGCCGCCCACCACTTCAGTGGATTCCAGAGGATGCATACGGGATGCCCGACCACGAATCTCGCCCACCGTCTGAGGACCACGCAGCAGCAATTCCACCAGCACCACCAGTTCGCTCGTCGAGACGGCCAGGGTTTCCCGGGCGTTGTGCTTATATTTCGCCACTCGGCTGCCGGAAAGCATGACTTCTTGGGCCAGTCCCTTGGCCCGCAGGGCGTCGAGGGTGTCGAGTACTTCATCCTCAGAGAGGTTCAGCACCGGTTCCCGGTTGCTTTTTTGATTGCAGCCGTTGGTTAGGCCGTTCAGTGTGATCGGGTACTGTCCGGGCGTGGTGAGGGCCTTTTCGACGAGCACGCCGAGGACGCGGCATTCAGGTGAGGACAGGTCAGACATGGAGGTATTGTACCGAACCAGTTTCCTCACGCCGTGGTTCGTTATTCGACGATATATCCTCTTGTGTCTTCATTTTCACCGTCATCAACATCTCCCAAAATCGTCCCGCTTGATCAGGCCGCCACCCTGATTCGAGAGAGACAAAGCCATGATGAAACCGTGGTGCTCTGCCACGGCTGTTTTGACATCGTTCATCCCGGGCACATCAAGCATCTTCAGCATGCGGCCCGTCTCGGTGATCGGTTGATCGTTTCTCTCACCAGTGATCGACACATCGGGAAGGGTGCGAATCGTCCGTTGATTCCCCAGGAATTAAGGGCGGAAAATCTCGCTGCTCTTGATTGCATCGACTGGGTGGTGATTGATCCGCATTCCACGGCCGCCCCGCTGCTCAAGCAACTCCAACCCGATGTTTATGTGAAGGGGCGAGAGTACGAGATGAGCCGCGATCCGCGTTTTTTGGAGGAACGGGCTATCGTGGAATCTTGCGGCGGGCGGGTGGTGTTCAGCTCGGGGGATGTGATTTTCAGTTCCACGGCATTGATCAGTGAACTCGAACACTCCGCCGATCCCTTCCAATTGTCACTGAAACACATCATGGAGCAGCACGATCTCTCGGCTCCATCGCTTGAGCGCATCGTCAACCAATTTCGAGGGGTTCGTATTGCGGTGATCGGGGAAACCATCATCGACACCTATGTCATGTGCGATCGTCCCGAGGTTGCGGGAGAAAGCCCCATCATGACCCTCCGCCCGGTCGAGGAACGAAGTTATGACGGGGGAGCCGCGATCATTGCCCGACATCTCGCCGCCATGGGAGCGCGGCCCATCCTGATTACCGCCCTGCCGCGCTCCACTCCGGCTGCCGCACTTGTCTCCCGGCTCGAATGTGAGGGAGGAGAGGTCCGGTGGATCGAGACGGAGCAGCCCCTCATAGAAAAACGCCGTTTCCTGGTGGGTGACACCAAGGTGATGAAACTCGATCTCGGCGACCCGCTCACCCTGCCCGTGGTCGAACAGGATCGGCTGCACCACCTGGCGGACGCGGCGGCGGATGAGACCGAAGCGGTCATCATCGCCGATTATGGGCAGGGATTATTCAGCCCTGCTTTGATCAGCGGTCTTTGCCATACCCTGCGCGGGCGCACCGGAGTATTGGTCGGGGATGTGAGCGGTCGGCGGTCGAACCTGCTGGCCCTCCGCGATCTCGATCTCCTCTGCCCGAGTGAGCATGAGGTTCGCGATGCCCTTCATGATTACGAGGAGGGATTAAGCGCCGTGACCTGGCGCCTGCTCGACCGCACCAATACCCGGGCCGCCATCATCACTCAGGGGGGGGATGGGATGACCGCCTTCGATCGAAAATCGGATGCGGATCAACGACCCCAGGACTGGCGGCAGCGGCTGAGTGCCGACCACATTCCCGCCTTCGCCCGCCATGCGGTGGACCCGCTTGGGTGCGGTGATGCCCTGCTCGCCGCTGCGACCTTGGCTCTTGCCGTCCGTGCGCCCCTTGTCGTCGCCGCCCTGTTGGGAAATCTTGCCGCGGCGGATCAGGCCCGTCGTTTGGGCAATGCCGTGATTGCCGCGGCTGATCTCCGACGCGGTATTTACCGATTGGATGAAGCCCAACTCACCTGCTCCCATGCTCCCGATATCAGTTTCCACACCCCTCACACCAGCACCCTTCCGGAACATACCCGCCGTGATCAGTTATCTGCTTCCCACTCACAACCGACCTGATCGACTCGCCGACACCCTGAAAATGCTCGGGGAATTGCCTGATGGTCCCGGTGGCGGGCACTCCGATGGTGAGATCATCGTGGTGGATAACGGCTCAGACCCGCCCGCAACCGTTTCCCCACACCTCGAAAATGGCTGGCCGGTGATTCTGGTTCGACTCGAGGAGAATCACGGAACAGCCGCCCGAAATATGGGGGCGGAGCATGCTCAGGGCGAATGGATTGTCATGCTCGATGACGATTCTTATCCGCTTGATGGTGGGCATGTGGTGGTGCTCAATGCAGCACCGGATGATGTCGCAGCCATCGGAGCGTCGATCATACTTCCGGATGGCCAGCGGGAATCCGGTGGTCTGCCCGAAGTGTTCATCGGTTGTGGGGTGGCAATTCGACGGAAAGTCTTTCTTGAACTCGGGGGCTATGACTCCTCGTTTGGCTATTACGCGGAAGAATATGATTTCTGTGCCAAAGCCATCCGCGCCGGCTGGCGCATCATCCACGATTTTCGGTTTCGGGTGCATCACGAAAAAGTCAAGATCGGGCGAAACATGAACGCCATTCTCCATCACCTGGTCCGCAACAACGGCTGGGTCTGGCAACGGTATGCCCCACCGGATCTGCAGGAATCCATAATCGCCCGCACCCTTGAGCGCTATGCCCGTATCGCCATTAAAGAGAATGCGGCGGAGGGCTATGCTCACGGAGTAAGCGAACTCCTGCAAACCCTCTCTCAACAACCTCTTCGTCCGCTGAACCGTGAGCAGTTTGATCGGCTGATCGGCCTGACCCATGTTCGCAATGAATTCACGAGCGAGGACTTCATTTCCCCGGGAACAACTGTCGCCCTCGTCGCCCCGGGAAAACACGATTGGGTGGTCCGGCAGGCCGTGGAAGAATTGGGGGCGGTCATCGTGAATCATCCCGACGATGCCGAAGTTGTGGTGGTGGGGTCGCTGTCTCCCGGTCCCATGCTCGACGCCTTCGATCAATGGGAAGGGCGGCACCCCCGCATTATCTGTCCGTGGCGGGTTTCCGGGAATCGGGCCGCATCAGAAGGCCTCGTCGTCCCCAGCCCCTAAAATCACCATCATGAGCGAAGATTCTGCAGATATCATCGCCCGGGCCGCCGCTCGGTTGTTGCTGGACAAGCCCTCTTTGTCCATGCAGGAAGCGATTTCATCTGCCGTGGAGAATACTGCTCACCCGCTCGACATATCAGATGAAACGCCTGTTCCGGGAGTGGGTCGGGTCCGGAAGCATCTCCAAGCCATGACCATGCAGCGACTGGGCTACGAGGAATATGTCGAGCAGGGACGAAGGATTCTCTCCCTGGCCGAAGAAGTGATGACGCTGTTTTCAGAAGTGGTTGAGGGGGTGGAGCCGTGGCTCATGGGGCGGGCTGCGCAGGGGCTCCTCGATGGCCCCGTACCGATCCATATCCGCCTGTATACTGATCAACCGGTCGAAGAACTCGCCGCCTTGCTTGTGGAAGCTGGATACGAGGAACCCACCTTTTCGACAGCCAGCTCAAAATTGGGTGACCTCAGCCGCATCCACTTCACCGAACACGGCGTCGAATTCATCCTGACCCGTCTTCCCCTCACCCTGCCCGGGCTTTCTCGATTCTCCGATCGCAATCTCTTCTCAGGCACACCGATAGCCACGCTCTCACTCAAGAACCTACGGCAACGCCTGCATTCGCAACCATGACTGCAATCATCATTATCATGATTCGATCATGCCTGAGATAAGAATCATCAATCAATGGTCGATGACAGGGGAAGGATGTTGTTGATCGGCCCTCTCCTCTCTACAAATCTTCTGTTCCGCGTTTTCTCCGTTCTCATGTTCATGGGGATGGTGTATGGTGCGTCGGCCCAGACCCGACCCACTGCGTCCCCGGAATCAGAGCAGAGCGTTTCGGAAACATTGAACGGGACAGAAACACCGCACCTTCAGATTGTCCATACGGAGACCCCACCGGATATCGATGGCGATTTGCATGACTCCGTGTGGGCGAACGCCGCCGTCATCGACACCCTGACCCAGGTTGAGCCGGTGGAGGGCGACATGCCTTCGGAACGGACAGAAGTACGGATTCTGTACGACGCTGACCACATGTACTTCGCGGTCACCTGTTTTGACCGGACGCCCGAAGCCATCATCGCCAATCAGATGAAGCGTGATGGCGATATCGGGGCGGACGATCACATTCAGATCGCTCTCGATCCCTTTCTCGATCGTCGCAATGGATTTCTGTTTGAGATGAACGCAGTGGGAGCGCGGGGCGATGCTCTGCTGGAGGACAATCGAAATATCCGCTTCGATTGGGATGGTGTCTGGAGGGGCAAGGCGAAAATCACGGACGAGGGCTGGCAATGTGAGATGGCGATCCCCTTCAAAACCATCTCGTTCAATCCCAATTCGACCACCTGGGGGCTGAATATTTCCCGGATCATCCGGCGCCGGAACGAGATCGTTCGCTGGACCGCCGCCCGGAGGAATCTCAGCATGGCCACCCTCGCCAATGCCGGGAACCTTGAGGGCATTGAAAATATCCGTCAGGGCATCGGGCTCGATTTCAAACCCTATCTCGTCCTGTCCCGTCTGCACGACCGCGTGAAAAATGAAGAATCCCTCGATTTCGACGGCGGGTTTGATCTCTTCTACAAAATCACGCCTTCCCTCACCGGCGCCCTCACCGTCAACACCGACTTCGCCGACACCGAGGTGGATGACCGTCAGATCAATCTCACCCGCTTTCCCCTGTTCTTTCCCGAAAAGCGGGACTTCTTCCTTCAAGATGCGGGCATTTTCCGCTTTGGAAACATCTTCTTCAATCCTCTTCCCTTTCAATCCCGCCGCATTGGCCTGGGGCCGGGGGGGGTGGTGCGAGATATTCTGGCCGGGCTCAAGGTGACGGGACGGGTGGGGGACTGGAACATCGGCTTGCTTGATGTGCAGATGCAGGACGATGCCATTCTGGGCTCGAAGAATCTCGCCGTAGGTCGTTTTTCCCTGAATGTTCAGGAAGAGTCTTCCATCGGAGGTATTTTCACTTCGGGCGACCCCGGCACCACCGGTGACAACACCGTCTTCGGCGTCGATTACCTCTACCGAAACAGTCATTTCAATGGCGATAAAGTCCTCACGGGCAGTCTCTTCTTCCTCCAATCTCATTCCACTCCCGACTCCGCCGGATCCGGCATCGATGGAGATGACCAGTCCTTCGGTTTCAAATTCGCCTATCCCAACGACATCGTGCAGTGGAACATCGGGGCGTCGGAAATCGGCGATAAATATCGGGCCGCCCTCGGCTTTGTCCCCCGTCCCGGCATTCGCGAATATTTCGGTGGCTGGCGCTACCGCTGGCGACCCGAAACCGACATCCGGCGCATCGATTCCGGGTTTCGCACCCAGTTCACCACCAATCTTCAGAACGATATTGAATCGGTGAACTGGAACTTCAACCTGCTCCAGGTGGAATGGGAGTCGGGTGATTTTGCCTTCATCAACATGACCCACGACCGCGAAGTGCTGACCGATCCCTTTCCCATTTCCAGTGGGGTAACCATTCCCGTGGGGGACTACCGGTTCACCCGAGGGGAAATCGGAGTGACTTCCAGCCCAAATCGTCCCTTCAATGTTGGCGGCTCGGTCGGCGTCGGTGAGTTTTTCGATGGCACCCGGCAGGACTATTCCATCCAATTCGGCTGGCGCCCTTCCTCCAATTTCTCCACCAATTTCGAGATCGAGCAGAACCAGATTGATCTCCCCGCAGGCAAGTTCATCAACCGCCTCGCCCGCTTACGGCTGAATGTCTTTTTCACCCCCGACCTATCCTGGACCACCTTCGTGCAGTACGACAATGTGAGCGAGACCGCAGGCATTAACTCGCGGCTGCGCTGGATCACGACGCCCGGCAACGAATTCTTTTTCGTACTCAACCAGGGGTTCAACGCCACGAGCAGCCACATCTCCTCCACCTTTACCGAACTCACCACCAAAGCGGGCTGGACGATCCGGTTTTGAGAAACTATCTCAAAACCTCAGTTGCGGTGGCATGGGCGTCCCGCCCGTGCGATTTATCACGGCGGAGACGGCCGTGCCACCAGCATTGAGATAATTCAAAAGTGGTTTCCGACTACTACGAGGAGAAGAGCCGAAAAATAGGGAATTTGAGTACACCAGATTCGGGTTTTCGGGGAAAAAGTTTTTGAGAGAGAGGATTCAAGTCAAATTACTGCTCGCCGATCGCCATTCGCTATTAGTGCATTGTGGTAAATAAGTTATGAGCGATTTGTGTTTGGACAATCGTGATCCAAATCCGGCAATCCCTGAGATTCGGAAAAAAACTTTGCCTTTCCGGGGATTTTTCATGTCGTGAAGTGGCCGCGAATCTCGCTTAGTAGGGTGGAAGGGGGAAGTTTTGAATGCTCAGCAGTCAGGATGGTTGCTGGGCAGATCACGAGTTTGAATTTTTTCTCATCCCGAAACCCACACTCTTTGGAGAACAGAAC
>CAZLXE010000027.1:0-21129 GCA_964563005.1 uncultured Isosphaeraceae bacterium | reverse complement strand
CCCGTCCGGTGGTCTTTTACTCGGTTGTCGTAGAAGACATAGGAGCGGATCTGGCTGCCCCAGCCGCGGTCTACTTTGCCGCCGGTGGCTTCGTTGAGTTCGGCGGCTCTTCTTTCCTCTTCCAGGAGTTCGAGTTTGCCTTTGAGGACGAGCATGGCTTTTCGGCGGTTCTGGGCCTGGTCTCGAAACACGGAGGAGACCACCATGATGCCGCTGGGTTTGTGAACGAGCCGCACGGCGGAGGCCACTTTGTTTACATTCTGGCCGCCGGGGCCGGAAGAGCGGGCGAACATGGTGATTTCGAGTTCTTTTTCGTCGATTTCGACTTCAGATTCATCAAATTCAGGGGAAACATCGACGGTGGCAAAGGAGGTCTGGCGTTTCCCCTGGGCGTTGAAGGGGCTGACCCGGGCCAATCGGTGGGTTCCCCGTTCGCAGGACATGTAACCATAGGCGAGGGGGGCGGCGACGCGGTAGGTCACTTCGCTGACTCCGACTTCTGTGCCGTGCGATTTGGAAATTTCCTCGACTTTATATTTATGGTTTTCCCAGTAGTAGAGGTACATGCGTTCGAGCATGGAGGCCCAGTCGTCGGCCTCGTTGCCTCCGTCCCCGGAGGCGATGGTGAAAAAGCAGGATCGGTGATCGTGCTGGCCGGAGAGAAGGGATTCCAGTTCCACCCGCTCCATCTTCTTTTCGAGGGAGTGCAGAGACTCATCTACCTCGGCAAGAAGATCGGCATCATCGCCTTCGCGGGCAAGTTCATAGCCCACCTGGGCGTCTTCGAAGGCAGTGATGACATCGCCCAGGCCATCCGTCTGGGCCTTGAGCAATTTGTATTCGGCGATGGTTTTTTGGGCGGCTTCCTGATTATTCCAGAATTCCGCCCCGTTCATCTGCTCCTGAAGCGCATCGCGGCGGGCAACTTTGGTGTCGTAGTCAAAGAGAGTCGCGGATGGTCAAGATCCGCGCCTCGAGATCGTCGATCACGGGCTGATGGGTGGCGTAGTGCATGGGGGGGTAGGATAGGCGTAGAGCGGTCATGCCGCAAAGGTGGATTCCGGAATCTGGTATGGGGGCGAAGGGTGCAGGGTTTGTCAGGATAAATACTGACCTACGGATTGGTGCCGGCGGTTTCCGTGATGGTGCCGGTGGTGGGAGCGATGGTGAGGGTGATCCACTCTTTGCCGTAGGTGAGGGTGATGGAGGGAGTTCGGGTGAAATCAACCAGACCGCCCTGGGCGCTGTAGGCGAGGATATTGTTCGTGAGGTTGGTGGTGGAAATGGTGACGCCTTGAGCGGTGGCGGCGCGGTCCAGTCCCATTTCGACGACATAGGGCAGGCCGTTATCTTCTCGGTTGAGTGGCGTTTTGAAGGTGTCAGGGTGGGCGAGGTGATATTTGGGCAGGGTGGTGCTGAAGACCACGATGACGGGTGCTCCGGGATCGGACAGCGTCATTACCTGGGCGAGTTCGAGGTCTGAACTGACAATGCGAGCGGCGGCGACGACCCGGAAGTGATCATCGTTCTGCATGATCGGCATGGCGATTGTGAACACCATGGCCATGATGGCAATGGTCATCATGACTTCGATAAAGGTGAATCCCATCCGAGGAAAGAGAATTCGATTATGGAGGAGCCGGTTTTTATTCTTGCGTGCGGGCATGGAGTTGAAGATGGCTGAAGAGGGTTCAGGCGGGTACGCGGGGACACTTTATGGAATCTACTGCACTCTCAGAAATTTGGTTACAGTGGCCGTTTTGACGGGGATTTTTCCCGATTCCCAGGTGTTGATATTGGAGCCGAAGGTGAGGAGTTGATTTTCTACCGTCACGGAACGAGGCGTGGGATCACCGGGGAGGGGAGCGACCGGAACCGGAGCGACATACCCGGTGTAGTTGGTGAAATAATCCCCATAGGAGATCGTCCAGGTCATGGTGTCAGCGAGCACCTGAAACTGGGAAGTATCGAGACTGTTCAGGGAATAAATGTCGGCCGTGATGCGTCCATTGAGGTCAAAGATTGGTGAATAGGGGTCGGTATAGCCGTTGCCAGTGTTGAGGGAAGGATCATAGAAGAGGGTGGAATTTCCGGCCATGCCCAATACCATTGTGGCGACACGGCCGTAGAGAGCCGCATGATCCTGCAGGGTAACCGCTGCAGTGGGAGCGTAGACCTGACCTTTGACAATAGATTTCCTCGACAGACTCCATGATTTGGGGGTTCCTAAACCATCGTCGATGTCATACAGCATGATCCGGTTGAGATCGATGGCAGGGGACATGCCGGAATTGTCAAAGACGGTTCTATCGGCACGGGCTTCACCGATGTAGGCATCAGACATGGTGACATTACCGGCGACGAACAGGTGGAGCGTGGCGGAGGGAGCCAACTCGATGTAAGAGTCCCGGTCCATCTGAAGATTCCCGTAGACCACCACATTAGCATTACCATTGATGATCATGCCGGAATCTCTCTTGAACTTAAGCAGGGCATCCGCGGTGAGGGTGACATTGCCCTGCAGGGTGATAACACCATTTATTGTTCCCATATCGATAGTTCCATAACGGGCGGAGGTATTGATGAGGGTGGCGTTGTTTGCGGACAGATTGGGAGCGAGGGAGGGTGTTGGAGGCGGAGCCGTCGATGGTGTCGGCGATGCGGGAAGAGGGATCTGATCGAGAAGACCAATCTGTTCGATGACCGGGCCCCCAGCATTCGTCACCAGCGAGGCAGATGCACTCGGGCCGTGATAGAGCGTGGTGTCAATGGCAGCCGAAGCAAGATTGAGATCGACGGTCATGGCGGCCGTGCTTTGTGTGCCTATGGCGATCCGCTTTCCCATCCCACTCGCCGGAGCGGCAGTCCAGCGGGTGATCACGGCGTTGTTGTTCATCAGGATGCCCTGGGAGGTGAAGACAGCAAATTCGCTGAGATCAAGATCCACGACGGTAGTATCGGTGCCCACGGTGGTGGTAGCGACGGCGATCTGCTCGATGCCGCCGACGGTAGAGGTGATGATGGTTTGAATGAGGCGGGAGCCAGCGGTGGGGGGCAGACCGGTTTCGATATCCACGAGATCAATGGTGATGGTGCCGTTGCCGATGGCATAGTTTGAAAGGAGCGTGCCTCCGGTGTGGAGGGTGCGCCAGTCAATCTCGGTTTCCAGAATGGCTTGAGCAATTTTAATTCCCGTGAGGGCGGTCCATCGGGCTTCCTCGGCGGCTTCGATGTTGTCCCCAATGGCGGCAGAATTGTCGTTGCTGGACAGGAAGGAGACCGCGAGCACGGTTCCCATCATGAGACTGATGAGAACGAGCATCATGGCGATGCCCCGGCGGGGGGGAAGGTGGGGTGCGTTCATCGTGATTTCCTAGGAAATGGGCTGTGAGTGATTATGAATGCAGGCGGCGACTTTGATGGACATGGGGCCATCAGTTCCGGCATAGGTGAGGTCGGCGTTGATGTGATGAGATGCCTGAGGATCGGCGTTGTCCATCGAGATCGTAATGCCGGTGAGACGATCCATCAGGATGATGGTTTTCATGTGTCCCTGCAATTGGAAGGTGGAGAAAACGGTACTCCAGTCGGTGGTTTTGGCGTATTCCAGATCGGCCAGTTGCTTGGCAATGGTTGTCCAGGCGTTCGGGAACTCGACGAAATGAACTGAAAAGGTCTGGGTGTCGGGGCTATAGGTGAACCAGCGAATTTCCGTTGCGTGAATGGTTCCGCTTTCCCGGCTGTCGTTCTGCCAGAGGGTAAAGGAAGTGGCGGATTGAGCAAGTATGCAGCGACTGGGAGCGAGATAGGAGGACAGACGAGTCTGCGCCCCGAGGGCGTTGACCATCAGGGAGCGGCTGTCCCGTTTCGCCCCCACTCCGGCGGTGACGGCACCGAGCATGGCGGCACTGGCGAGGGCGACCATCGCGGTGATGGAAAGGGCGAATATGAGTTCGAGATAGGTGAACCCGCCAGCCCTTGGAGGGATGCATCGTGATTTGATTCGTAATGACTTCATATAATTGCTTCCTACGATTATCTCACGAGAAGTTTTCCGCCACCCCCCAAATTCAATACCGTTCCCCCATTACCCAAAGAATCCGCAGCGGGTTGGGGAATGAAGTGTTCGAGAGAGGCGAGGATTTCGCCATCGGCATTGAATGCTTCCACCACAATCGTGACCCCATCAATCACGACATTGAGTCCGGAGACGGTGATCTGAGTTTTGCTCGCGATAACTCTTCGCCCGATCATATTAAATGCATCGGACAGGGGAGCTCCATTGAAGTCGGTCATAGCTCCCACGGTTTCGTTATGCCCATTCCAGGTGAGGGGGCTGATCTGTTGTTGGTCGGCGACGACCCGTCCCATGAGTTCCTGGGCGGCGAGGGTGGCCGCGATCCGTTGCTGGGCTTCATAGGCGTTCGCCTGGCCCGCCGTAACCGCCTGAGTAACCGCGACGACGACGATGAGCAGAATGCCCGAAGCCATGAGTGATTCGAGGAGGGTAAACCCATTTTGGCGAGAAGATCGAGGGGGCAGATGTTGGGGAGTTGTTTTCATCGTATCTTTCTCCAATCCGGAAGGCCGGTGGAAATGACGGCCTACTCAGACATCATCGAATATGCGCAAGGCGTGTATCTATAATGAGTTGTCAAATAAACCCATTCGCCCAAATGGGAGCGTTACAGGATTGAAAGATGATCCATATTCCGCTTAACAGTCCTATAACTGAAAATTCCCATGCCCTGTGTCCGAGATGACCACCGGAGAACGAGATGATGCCGTGCGGTGGTGGCAAGCGGGGGAATCGCCATAATGCCCGGTGATGCCGCTACTTCTCTTCAGGTACATTCTGGGCGATCTCTTCCGGACAATGCTGCTGACCACCGGCGTGCTGGTGGTGGTGATTGCCTTCGGGGCGGCCATCAAGCCCCTGGCCAACGATCAGTTGCTGGGAGCCGGGCAGACCCTGAAATATATCGGTCTGGCCATGATTCCCATGATGCAGTTTGCCCTGCCCTTTGCCGCCGGATTTGCCGCCACGATGACCCTGCATCGGATGGCGGCCGACAACGAAATTCAAGCCGCGGCAGTAGGGGGGGTAAGTTATCGTCGCCTGCTGGTGCCGGTGGCGGGGCTGGGGTTGGCCATGACACTTCTGATGGTGGGACTCACTCAGTGGTTGATTCCCCAGTTCTTCGGTTTGATGAAGCAGGCGGTGGCGGCGGATGTAACCCGGATGTTCGAGGCCTCCATCGGGAAAGGGATTCCCATTCAGGTGGGGAATCTCCAGATTTACGCCGATCGGATGATCGCGGAAGACAATCCCCAGGACACCGATGCAGACACGCGCATTCATCTCTGGGGCATGGTGGCTGCGGAACTGGATGACGGTCATCGGGTGGAGACGGATGTCACGGCGCACCGGGCGGTGGTGGACATCTATCGTCGGTCCAATCAAACCCTGCTCAAATTGATCCTGGAAGACACGGTCGGCTACAACAGCGCTTCGAGAGAACTCGTCCGCACCCCGATCATCAAGCCGCGTCGGGCGATTGTTCTGCCCATGTTTCTGGATGATGATCCGTTAACCAAAACACGCGGCGAATTGCTGGTGCTGCGAGATCATCCAGACGATTACAGCCGCGTGGCCGAGGCCCGCCTTGATTTGTCGGATGCCCTACGGAATCGAGCACGAAACGCCGCGATGAATGAATACCTGCTGCACGATGGCCAATTGCATTTAACGGGGCGACATCCTCCGGGACGAACAATTGTGCTTCGAGCGGATGGCATCATCAACAATCACTTCTTTCGAAAAGATGCTCAGCCGGTGGAGATCGAACTCCGAGATTCAAACACCCCACCCAGGCATATTGCTTCTTCCTCGGTCACCCTGCAGATCGAGGGCACATCTCCATTCGGCGAGGGAGTCTGGGGACTGGAGGTGCAGGACGGGAGAGTGACCGATCTCAACGATCCCGGCATTTCCATTCCCCGCACCCATTTGACCATTCCCGGAATCATTCCCCTGGACCTTGGATTGGATGCGTACAGGTTGATGTCAACAGACGATTTATTGGCTCGGATCAGCGAAGAGGGGGCGGATACTCCGGGATTGACCACGAAGGGGGAACGGGTAACGAATGAAATCATCCTGCTTCGCCGGGAAATTCGCAGCCGGATGATGAAGCGTTATGCCCTCAGCGTCATCGTTGTTCTGGTGCTTTTGCTGGGGGCGATATTTGCGATGCTCCTGCGCAGCGCCTCGCCTCTGGTGGTATACCTCTGGGCCTTCGTGCCTTCGATTCTCAATCTCATTCTGATTTCCGGCGGGGAACAGATGCTCCGCGATGGTCACTCGTGGGGAGGCGTGGTCTTGTGGAGTGGAAGCGCGGTGCTCGCGATATTGTGTTTCATTGGATATTTTAAACTGGCCCGACATTGAACGATTGCTCTTCCTCATGAACCTGTTCGACCGTTTCATTCTCCGTCAATTTCTGGTGAATTTTCTGGCTCTGTATGCGATGCTGTTTCTCTTTGCGGCTTCGATCGATGTCATCCTGAATCTCGATAGTTTTGTATCCCAGGCCCGGCGGCTTCTGGGTGAGGATGCCGGGGGACTTCCCCTCGTTATGAAATTAATTTCGCTGATGGCGGGCTTTCAATCCCCGCGAGCGTTTCAGTTTTATTCCTATGTGCACGGCATGGTGGGAATCGGGGCAATGGGCTTCACCCTTGCCCGGATGTATCGACACAAGGAACTGGTGGCCATGCTCGCCTCCGGGGTAAGTCTGCATCGGGTCGCCGTGCCTTTTGCTTTGGCCATGTTCATCATCAGCATGGGGCAACTGGTGAATCAGGAGTTGATCCTGCCTCGCGTGGCGCCTCTGCTCCTGCGCGGACACTCCCAATTGGGCAAACAGACAGTCGATCGGTTTGAGATCCGCTTCACCCGCGACCACCACGGCAATCTGCTGCAATCGCCCGCCTATGATCCCGCGCAGGACGCCCTTCTCGCTCCCACCATTCTCGAACGGGACGACCGGGGCCGAACCGTGCGCCGCATCACCGCCGACCGCGCCGTGTGGAATCATGAACAGGCGGCATGGATTTTCGAAGGGGGGGAAGCCGTAACCCTGCCCGGCCCCGAAGTTACAGACGGCGTCGGAAGCGAATTATTAAGGGAACCCGTGGCGCAATACGCCACCAATCTCTCCCCGCATGTATTAACCCTCCGCCGGTACAACCAGTTTGCGGGCATGTTGAGCATGGGTCAGATCGGCCAGATGCTGGACACAGAGGGAGTGGCAGACGAGCGGCCCCTGCTGCGTTTTCTCTACTCCCGATTTTCTTCGGTACTGGTAAATGTGATGGTGCTGTTCATCGCCCTCCCCTGCTTCCTCCTCCGCGAACCGGCGAATCTCATGAGCCAGACAATGTTGTGCGCGGGAATCACCGTAACGGCGATGATGGGATCAGCCATGTTCATGATGATGGACCTCGCCGCCATCGCCCCCGCCGTCAGCGTGTTCCTCCCCGTAATCGTGCTGTTTCCGGTGGCCCTCGCCCGCATGAGCGCGCTAAAAACCTGAAGGATGCAACATGCTCAGGGTGGAGGCGAACGGCGCTGTTTCCAACTCGTCTGCAGCGAGGAATCAAAAATGGTCACCTTGACATCCTCGAGCAGTTGCCGGGCGAGTTGATCCATCAGTCGTCGTTCTTCCCGCTGCCGAACCAGCCGCTCCAGAGCATCCGGCTCGGCATCCTCGGGCATCGTCGTGGGGGGAAGAACCCGGATGAGTTTCACCACCCCATACTGGTCATTCAAGAGGAGTGGCGGAGAAATATCGTCCGGCTTCAGCGTCCAGAGTTGATTGCGAAGAGCGGGAGGGTACGCGTCGTCCTCACGGCTGATCGGCTCCAGCAATCCACCCCGGGCCGCGCTGGCATCTGTGGACAGGGAAACTGCCAGATCCAGAAAGGATTCACCGGCATCCAATCGCGCGAGAATGGCTTCCATGTCGCTCAGGGATTGCGTGGTGATGAGTCGGGCCTGCCTTTTTTCACCATACAGGAGATCGCTCATATGGGTGCGTTTTGCCTCCGTGATTCTGACGCGATCCTGCACCAGGGCGCGAAGGGCGGCGTTCCGCCAGAGTAAACCTCGAAGACGATGAGTTCCCAGCCCGCGTTGGACCCTCAGTTTCTCCCACTGTGCGGCAGCTCGATCCGGATCATGGTCCAGTGAATCGAGGAGCCGGTTGAGTTCTGCTTGTGTCTGCGCCTTGGTAATGATGATTTTTCGCTCAGCTAACAGAGACCGCAGCCGCCGTTCCAGGATGACTTCTTCAAGGGCAAGACCCCCTGCCGCCTCGTTGAGAATGTCCCGCAATGCTCCCCAGGGAACCGATTGCCCCTGCACCAGGGCCGCCGGTCGGGCATCCACCATGGTTGAGACGGGCAAGCCCACCTGTCCATCAGGCGGCTGAGATATCCCGAAATTTCCCGGTCGTGAATCCGGAGGGGAAGTGCAGCCGTATAAGACCGCGGCTGAAAACACGGAAATTGTGATAAAATATGACCGATGGGGAGTTCGATAGAGTGACATTCCCCGTAGCCCACCCGAGACAGGTCGATCTGTCAACTGAGACGCCCGATTCATGGCCCGAACGAAACTACTGATTTGCCCCTATTGCGGAGAAACCCAGCGGGAATCTCCGCGCTGCATCACCTGCGCCGGACTGCTGGAGCCCCTGAGCCGACAGGCCACCCACAACGCCATGGGGCCGTGGTTTATCCGGGATGAAAGCAAGCCCTATCACCCCGGATGCAGTTATGAGACGCTGGTGAAATTGATCGATCGCGGACAGGTGGGAAAATATTCAATCCTCCGGGGGCCGACCACCAGGCAATTCTGGACCATCGCCCGGCATATTCCCGGGGTGGCCCATCTGCTGGGCTATTGCCATCAGTGTGATGAGGAAGTTCAACCTTCAGATCATGGCTGCCCGAAGTGTGGTGCTCTATTCGGGGCGTGGTTGGAGCGGAATCATCTGGGGCTGCCGGGTATTTGTCCGTTGCCGGGGGAACCGGGGGAACCGGGAGTAGTGGAGGGGGCGACGGCTGGGAATGGCAATGCAACCTCTTCTCCCGACCCCTATCAAACCTGGGAATCGACAACCGAGGAAACGGGAATCTCCAGTTTTGCTTCCGATACAGAATTAGTCCGGCATCCCGAGACATTTTCCCCGGTTACGGATGAACCCGCAGGGGAGAGCATTCTTCATCATGCCGCCGGTGAGATGGAATCTTCCGGGGATGATGCATCAGTCTCAGAATCGGTTGTTCCGGCGGCGCCTACTCTTGCCGTGACTGACTTCACTGGGGGAGGTCCACGAAAAGCCGAAAGTGCAGGGGCTTCCGGAAGTGGTCTGGTGTATGCCTTGCAGCGGACCATTGCCCAGAAGCAACGAACAAATCGGTGGCTCACTGGATTGCTGGTGGCGGCGGGATTCGGCCTGGCCTCCACCACGCTCACCCTCATTATGCAATCGAGCGAAGGCAAAGAGGAAATACCAGTCGTAGTCGATCAAACCTCGCCACCCGAGAAAACAGATGTCCATCCTCCCGATGGAGGAGAACTCCATGTAACGGAGAGTACGATTCCCCCCCTTCCCCGGGAAGAGGAAAAACTTCCCACCCCGTCGCCTTCCGAGCAAGGAACCGATTCACCATCCGATTCCCTTGCCAAGATCACCGACCTTCACGAGCGTCTGCTGGAGTCGCTTGCAGAGGGTGAAAATCCCGATCTCTCTTCGGTTCAACGCCTCAAAGCACTTCGCGATGCAGAAACCCTCTGGTTGGAATGGTCCGCTCTTTCCGAAAATAATGAGGAAAAGGAAGAGATCGGGAAGCGCATCCGGGAAGGCATTGAACGGGAAGAATTTTTCGCCCCACCGGTGTGATCATCCAATTCCTCAGCGCAATTCATACACTCGGCTATTCGTAATCGAGCCGGAGGGTTCTGTGGTTGCCTGAATGAAAGACATCACCCGATCGGGGGTGAGATTGGGGTCATTCCAGCCCTTCTGCATCCAGTTCTCCAGCATTCCGGCATCGACAATAAGATGGGAGTAACCCATATTTTTCAGTTCCGCCGCCCACCGCGCCGGATCATCGGGATAGTCCACCATGAGCCGGGAAAGGATGCCTCGATCCCAGGTGGTTTGATAGGAAAGGGGGAATTGGTAGTAGTAGGGTGTGGCGTCGCCGATGAGAAGGGCTTTTTTAAGACCATGAGGACCATTGTCTATCCACTGATGATGAAGTCCTATGTTCGCCGCGGGATGTTCTCCCTTCTCCTGTTTGAATATCCAGATCGACAGCGATGCGTAAATCAGGAGAACCAGAGACAGAGCGTTTCCCGAAAATCTTCGGGGAACGGTGGTTGAAATTGTCTCCAGCAGCATCCCCGCAGCCAGAGCGCAGGGGACCACAGCAGGAAGCATGAAGCGCGACTTGATATGCGTGAAGAAAATCCAGAAGACAAACTGTACCATCAGGATGATGAGAATCTTGATGGTGCAAACTCGAAGGCGGGAGCGGATCAGACCCACCAGCAGACCCGCCAGAGTGAGCCAGGGGAGGATCGACCATTGGGGTTGCCACGGCTCGCCAGCCCTCTCATAGGGATTTGTCCCCAGCCCATAACGAACCCATTGATTCCAGACTTCGATGCCGCGGTTCCCCAGTGAAAGATCGTTGCCGTGGGCGCCTGACCAGATCGCAACCTGATCGGGAGTCCAGTGACCATAACCCAGCCAGGAAGCGGCAAAGGGAAAAACCGGATTCCCTGTGCGAAGCCAGTTCCCCAGTAAATAGGGCAACCCAGCCAGAAGTGCCGTGGCTCCCATGATCACCAACATGAGCAGCCATCGTCGTCGGGGCGCTGCATGCAATAACAGAATAAGCAACGGGATGGCAACAAAACCTATTGCGGTCAGTTTCGCCCCACAGGCGCATCCCGCCAGGAATCCCACCAGGATTGCCCAGGGAATATCAATCAGGCGATCCTCCTCCAAAACAAGCAGCCCGGTCACGAGAAACAGCGTGACCGCAAGTTCGTTGTACGCAAGGGAACCCGTTACAACCACCCAGGGCGTTCCCAGCAGAAGAACCGCAGCAATCGCCCCTCTCCCCCGGCCCATCCATTTTTTCCCCAGTTCATAAATCGCTATTGCGGTCGCTAAACCAAAGGAGGCATGGAGCAACTGACACGAATACGCCGCTTCGATGGCATCCCCCTTGAGCGTCATCAGGTGATAAAACGCCCCTTCCATATAACTTGGTAAGGCGCTGTAGATATTGTGTTCCAGGATGGTGATGCGCCCGAGATCAAGCCACTCCTTCGGCAGTTGCAGGTGATAACTCAGCGCATCATAGCCACCGAATTCCGTGGCCCAGAGCCAACCCGGTGCAGAACCGGAAGCGACCAACAGCACGGCAAGAGCGGGAATGGCCGTCCAGATCACGCCGGGATTCGGAATACCATAATTCCGGTTTTCCTTGACCATACGCACCAACGGAAAGGTCAGAGCGATCCATCCTCCCAAGAAAAGCATCCACCCTCCCCAGTTCCCTCCCCATTGCAGCACTCCCAACCGGCCCAATCCCGCCTCCAGCCACATCAGCAGGGCCGCCCCCAGCCCCAGTTGAATGACAAAGTGTGATTTTGAGGGGGGAAACAGGCGCCGGCAGATCAGCCATCCATACCCCGCCGCCGCACCCCACCAGCCCAAAACAAGGGGGAGTGCGGCTCCCAGCACCCACCACAGATTCAGCATCCCGTTCATCCCCGGCTCGCTTCCGTAAGAAAGTCCATCCCAGGAGGCCAGCATCAACATCATCGCCAGCAGCCCCGCCCCGCCGATGATCCAGACGAGCCGGTCATCAATTCCAGTGGCAGGATGCTGATCCGAGGGCATGCGGGTAATTGTACGGCTCTCGCAGAATCAACGGAGGAAGGGTGCGAGTGAGTCGGGGTAATCCGGGAGTTTGGCCTGTCGTTTGCCGAGTGTGGCTTGCAATCACGCTTCAGGACAGGAGGTCCGCTATGAAACGACAGAATCTGCATCTATGGTCTATTTGGTTTGGCGTTCTTCTTGCGCTGTGCGCAGGAACCGCGCCCGGTGTGACCATTGGGGAACTGGTACGACTCAAGGGACACGAAAATAACCTGCTCACCGGCATGGGCATTGTGATCGGCCTGAACGGAACCGGAGATACCACCAAGAGTTCCCTTGCCGCCGCCCGTCCCTATGCGGCCTTGCTTTCCAACCTCGGCAACCCGGTGATGAGCATTGATGAATTAAGGGAAGCGGATTCTTACGCCATTGTGGAAGTCACTATGCGGATTCCCCCGCGTGGGGTGCGGGAGGGAGACCGGCTGGATGTCACGGTGCATACGCTGTTCAATGCGGAATCGCTGGCGGGAGGAACCCTGTTTGTCTCTCCCCTGCGCCTGCCCCGACCTGATACGCCCGGCTTGTCGGTCATGGCGATTGCAGAAGGACCGGTGGTAATTGAAGGAGGAGTGGCGGGGAATCCACGATCTGGCGTTATTCGGGCGGGAGGTCAGATGCTCACCGACATCCGGACCAGCGTGGTGTCGCCCGATGGCCGCATGGAACTGGTATTAAAGGGTCAATATGCAGGGTATCGCATGGCCTCGACCATCGCGGAGTGGATCAACGACCACTACGAACGCCAGTACACAAAACTGGCGTATGTCGAGGACGCCAAGAACATTACGATCTCGCTGCCCCGGGAAGAGTTGAAGAATCCCGCCTCGTTCATCGCAGACATCCTCTCCATCCGGTCTGATGCCTCCCTGATTCAGACCGAAGCGAGAATCATCATCAACGAAAAGAACGGCACAATTGTCATCACGGGGAATGTTGAAATCAGTCCGGTGGGGATTACACATGAAGGACTGACCATTACCACGATTTCATCCGACCCTCAAGCTCCCGGAAGCGGAGCAGGAGGAGGAGCGGGGGTGAGTACCGGGGGTTGGGCCGGGTTGGATACATCTGATCGAACGGGTCGCAGTTCCACGCGATTGCTGGAATTGCTGAAGGCATTTGATCAACTGAGTGTGCCGGTGCGGGATCAGATCGCGATCATTCACGAGTTGAAACGATCCGGGGCGCTGCACGCGGAGATCATCACCCAATGACCGTCATCAGCCCAATTTCATCGAGAGTGGATCTGAAGGCATCGGTTTCGAACCCGGTGAAATCGACCGCAATGGACTTTAACCGTCTTTTTCAGAAGGAATTAGGGGCGGGAGAATCGACTGGAAGTCGTAAGGCCGAGACTCGGGAGGCCGCGGTGCAATTGGTTTCCAGTGCATTCATCAAGCCCATCCTCGCCCAATTGCGGGAGAGTCGATCGACGGATGGGCCGTTTGCCCCCGGCCCGGCGGAGAAGCGATTTGGGCCGCTCCTGGATGAACGAGTGGCGGATCAACTGGTGGAGGCCTCGAATTTCAATTTAATCGATGTAATTGCCGATCGGTTCATGGCCCCCGGAAATAGAGGAGTAAACCATGTCGGTTGAAGCAGTTATGACGACTCGCTTGGAAACGATGGGCCGGGACCTGCTGGACATTTTGCAGCAACAGGACTCTCATCATAAGTCCCTGTTAGAACTCATATTACGAAAGAGGGAAGCCATCCGGGTGGCGGATTTTTCCGTCATTGCCCCGTTGTGTCTGGAAGAGCGGAAAGTGGCACGGGCGGTGACGGAGTTAGAGCAACAGCGATTGACCCTGGTAGCGCAGTTGACGAAATTCCTGGCCCCTCAGGCGGATGCATCACTGCGCATTTCGGACATTGCAAAGTCAATGGAACCTCAGTTGGGAGAGGAACTTATAGAGCAGTCCGAAATACTTCGGGAGCATCTTCGAGAAGTTCACCGGGAAAGCTCCATCGTGCGGCGGGCGGCGGATGCCCTGGCGAAGCATATGACGGGCATTATGCAGGTGGTGCAGACCACGCTGACGGAGGCCCCGGTGTATGGCCGGCAGGGGCGAATGGCGGTTAACGCCCACTTGGACAGCGCCATAGACATGAAAAGTTAGACAAAGTGGGTCAATTGACCCTTCTTTAACCCCTCGTATTTTGAAAAATGACTGAAATTGTGAACCAAAAACAGCACTCCCCGAGGTCTTCGGCATGAGTATTAATGGCGCTCTTCAATTAGGACGAACCGCGCTCGCGAGTAGCCAGGCGGCGCTCCAGGTGGCGGGCAACAACATGGCCAATGCCGCCACGCCGGGATTCCATCGCCGGTCAATTCGGATGGCGCCATTGACGGGGGAGTCGGTGGGGAGGAATATGAAAATCGGGCGGGGGGTGCAGATCGTATCCATCCGCCGGGAACTGGATCTGGGGCTCCAGGCGCGATTTCGCGATGCAATGAGTTCACAGAGTCGCAGCATGATGGATCAGCGATTTCTGACGGCGGTCGAGACCCTGCAAAATGAGTTGACTGACAATGATCTCTCCAGTGTGGTCAGTAATTTCTTTAATAGTTTTTCCGAGTTGGCGAACAATCCGGAAGACAATGCCGTGCGTTCGCTGGTCATTCAGCAAGGGGTCTCGGTGGCGGAACGAATCGCCTCCATGCGAACGGACTATAACTCGGTGATCGGGGAGATCGATCGGGAGATTGGCAATGCAGTCCGGGCGACGAATGATCTGCTGGATCAGATCGCCCAGGTGAACGGGAAAATCGTGAGTTCTGAAGGGGCAACGGGAGAAGCGAGTTCCCTACGCGATCAGCGGGATATGCTTATTGATGAATTGGCGCAGTTTGTGGAGGTTGATGTCATCAATCATGACAATGGGAATGTGGACATCCTCGTGAATTCCCTGCCCATTCTGCTTGCCGGAGAAAATCGTGGTCTGGAGGTGCGAACCGAGTCGAAAGCGGACGGGTTGAATGTTTCGGTTCGGATTGCGGCGGATGGGAGCACGCTTCAGTTGAACTCCGGGCGGATCGGGGGATTGATGCGGCAGCGTGAGGACACGGTGAATCCGGTGCTGGATCAGTTGGATTCATTTGCCGGGCAACTTATCTATCAGGTGAACCGGTTGCACTCGCAGGGGCAGGGGCAGACGGGGCTGACCTCGCTCACCGGAACATATCTGGTGGACGATACCACCGCGAACCTGAATGCCTCGGCGACCAACCTGCCTTTCAAGATCGAAAACGGCAGCTTCTTTGTTCACATGACCCACCAGCAAACTGGAATCCGATCCACAGTGCAGATTGATGTGGACGGCAATGCCGATTCACTGGATGACCTTATCGCATCGATCAACAGTCAGGTGGCAAATCTGTCGGCGGGAACAGGGTTGGGAAATGTGCTCACTCTGGATACCGATCCGGGGTATGAGGTTTCCTTTTCCGACGACACCAGCGGGGCATTGGCGGCTCTGGGAATCAATACTTTCTTTACCGGTCGAAATGCCTCCGATATCGAGGTTCATCAGGATTTGATCGGAAATCCCGGGCTGCTTGCTGCGGGTACCGATCATGTGGCCGGGTCGGCGGGTACGGCCATCGCCATTGCGGATCTGCAGAATAAGGGGCTGGACGATCTGGGGGGGGCGAGTTTGCGGCAGTTCTGGCAGAACTCGATCAACGATCTTGCCGTGCGGACCAATGCTGCGAATAACTCCGTTGATGCAACCACTTTAGTGATGGACTCCCTGGACGCTCAGATACAGTCGGTATCCGGGGTCTCGCTCGATGAAGAAGCACTTGACCTCATCACCTATCAGCGACAGTTCCAGGCCTCGGCCAGATTTATCGCCACGATTGATGAAATCCTTCAGACGCTGATTTCGCTCGGGTAAACGATTCTTCCTGATTCAGGACGCAATTCATGAGTTCTTCAATTTCTTCCAACCTTGCCCGCGTGCCGCAGACTTTGAACAATTCGGTCATGCTGCGGTCTCTGCTGCAGACACAGCGACGATTGCTGAATACCCAGATTCAACTGGCTTCCGGTTTAGCGGTGAATCGCCCATCAGACGATGCCGTGGCTTCGAGTGCGATCAGTGTGTTTGATGATGTGATTGAGCGGCGGTCGCAGATTCTGCGGAATCTCACCCACGGAGAAGGGTTGCTGAATAATGTTGATGCGGCGTTGGCGGGGGCCACCGATATCGTGCAGGAAGCGAAGAGCATTGCGGTGAGCCAGATCGGGGTGGGGAGCGATGCGGACACGAGGGCCAATCAGGCCAATGTGGTGACGGAGATGATTAACGGCATGTTCTCATTGGGGAACCGGGAATATCAGGGCATCCATTTCTTCGGTGGCTCGCGCACGGCGAAACCGCCTCTGGAAGACCGATTCGGCTTTGTGCAGTACCAGGGATCGGGAACCGGGCAGACCACCGATCTCGGTCTGGCTCGTCCTTTTCCGATCACCCTTTCCGGAGATGAGGCATTCGGGGCCTTAAGCGCCCGAGTGGAAGGGGATCACGATCTCAATCCCGACCTCACTCTCGATACGCGGCTGACTGATTTGAACGGGGTGAAGGGGTTCGGGGTGCGTCTGGGGGCGATCAATGCGGATATCGGAGGAACGAATGTTACGATCGACCTGACTACGGCCCATACGATGAGGGATGTCATCAATACTTTGAACACGGCGCTGCAGGCGGTCGATCCGGGGGCGAGTGTGCAGATTGATCCCTCAGATCCCAGCCGCATTCAGATCCGCCCAACGGTTCCGGTGACGATTTCCGATCTCTCGGCGGAAGCGACGGCGGCGGACCTGGGCATCGACAGGTCATTCCCGGCTGGCGTGCCCACGAGCGGGGGGGATTTGAATCCGCGCATCACCGAATTAACCCCGCTTTCTGCTTTGAATGGGGTGACGGTTCCGTTGGGGACGATTCGTTTGGTGAATGGTGGGCAGACTCGGGATCTCGATCTTTCCACTGCGAATACGGTGCAGGACATCATGAATGCCGTGGAGGGCTTGAACATCGGAATTCGAGTGGAAATCTCCGATTCGGGAGATCGGCTCAATTTCATCAATCAACTCTCGGGGGGGCAGATGAGTGTGGGTGAGGTGGCAGGGGGAGCCACCGCGACGGAATTGGGAATCCGATCACTGGGGGGAACGACCTTACTGGCCGATTTCAACGACGGGCAGGGAGTGGCCATTCGCTCGGGTAGTGTCGATCCGATCACCGGGTCGCCCGATCCCACCGCCGATCTCGATTTTCGGGTAACCCTGAAGGATGGAAAATTCTTTGAGGTCGATCTGGCGGGGGCGGTGACGGTGCAGGATGTGCTGGATGCGGTGAACACAGCGGCGGGGGCAGCCAGTATTGCGGTGCCCGGGCAGTTCGAGGCCACGCTGGCATCGGATGGCAATGGAATTGCCCTGGTGGATAATACCACGGGAGCAGCGGGGGCAGAGACCAGCGTGGTTTCTCTGAACGGTTCCTTCGCCGCGGAAAATCTGGGGATCCTGCAATCGACGACAGGCGCAATTCTGGCCGGTGAAGATCGCGCAACCGTTGCCGTCGATGGCGTATTTGCTCACCTGATTGCTTTGCGTGACGCTCTGGCGAACAACGATGAGCAGGGCATTGAGCGGGCGGGTCAGCAATTTTCAAATGACATCGACCGAATTGCCCGGTCCAGGGCGGATGTGGGAGTCCGCACCAATCGGGTGGTGGACATTACAGATCGCGAAGAAGACCTATTAATACAGGATGAATCGTTGCGCAGCGAAGTGAGAGACCTCGATTACACGGAGGCGGCGCTGCGATTTTCCACCTTACAACAACAATTACAGGCGTCGCTTACGACGACCAGTCGTATTTCGGCATTGAGTTTGCTAGATTTCATTCGTTAGACAAGTATGTAGATGGGTCGTCGCTCTCCGGCCGAGCGGGCGACTCCAGACAGGAGGTCCACCCGTCCCCGGAGTTGGGGATGGGCAGCCAAGGAATGGTGGCCGTGGAAACGGAGCGTTCCCATGCAGGTGAACACGACCAGGTTTGGAGCAGTAGAAGTCGATGCGGATCGTCTCATCACTTTTGCCGCCGGGTTGCTGGGTTTTTCCGGCTCGAAGCATTTCGTGCTGTTACAACCCGATGAGGAGGGCGTTTTCTTCTGGCTGCAGTCAACAGAATCGCCGGAATTGGCTTTTGTGGTGACCGACCCCGCTTTGTGGGTGGAGGATTACCAGGCCACGATTCGGCGCGAACAGATGACGCAGCTGGAACTGGAATCCCTCGAAGAGGCGCAGGTCTTTGTCATCGTCAATAAATACGATGAGACCCTGACGGCAAATCTTCAGGGACCGCTCGTGGTCAACGCCCATACGCGGTGCGCCATGCAACTGGTGCTGGCGGATCGGCGGTGGACAACGAGGCATGAGATTGTTCGATTGGGCGAGGCCCTGCAGGCCGCTTCTGCCTGAGTTCTCGTGTATTGCGGTTTGAAACGCGCCCGGTTTTCCCGTGAGAAGACCGAGTGCATGAATAAGTCGCCGAAGCACGGATGCTTCGGTGGGAAACCCCCGGATTCCCGGCCCTCAAACTTGGGTCAGAGTGCTACGAGGTTTCCCTACCCCACGGAAGGGTCCAACGCATGTTGGTGCTTTCAAGGCAACGAGATGAAACAATTATGATTGGTGACTCCGTAGAGATCACCATTGTTGACATACGCGGTGACAAGGTTCGAGTGGGTATTGCGGCCCCGTCCCAAGTTGCCGTCCATCGCAAAGAAGTATTCGATTCCATCAGGAAGGAAAACGAACACGCGGCGGGCCTGGACGAGTCGTCCTGGTCAAGGTCTCTGCCGCATCCGGAGTTGAAGAGCGGGGAGGGTTCTCCCCCGCTCGTGATACCGGCTCCGCGCGTTCACCCGGTTCGCTTGTCCCCGCGCGAAAGTGCGTAGGTTTTTCTTTTCCCCAGTAGAGGTTCAACCTCCAGGTCGGCGGAATTTAGTTGGTGCGACGGATCGTGCCGCTTCCCCCGGCTCCCAGCCCCTGATCAAGGAGGATCCCCGTGGCTCGGATTAACACCAATATCGCATCCCTCGTCGCTCAGTCCAACCTTTCCCGATCGACGCGAGATCTCACCACTTCCCTTCAACGACTGTCCACCGGTCTGCGCATCAATCGAGGATCAGACGACCCCGCCGGGCTGATTGTATCGGAATCTCTGCGCACGGAGATTCAGGGCATTCGCCAGGCGGTTGACAATTCAGAGCGGGCTTCGTCCGTCATTGCTACAACGGAGGGGTACCTCGCGGAAGTGGCGGATCTGCTGAACTCTATTAATGGATTGGTTGTGGAGGCCGCCAATACCGGGGGAGTCAGTGCTGATGAAATTGCCGCCAATCAACTCCAGATCGATTCCGCGATCGATTCGATCACGCGAATCTCGAATACGGCGAGTTTTGCCGGTCTCGATCTGTTGAACGGTGATCTTGAATATCAGGTTTCCGGGCTGGCGACCAGCGCCATCGCTCAGGCGACGATCTTCGGAGCCGACTTCGGCCTGCAATCCACTATTCCGGTCCAGGTGCAGGTGGTGAACAGCGCCCAGACCGGAGCGCTCTTCCTTTCGGCTCCATCCGGTGCTTTGACCAGCACGGTGACCCTGGAAATTGCCGGAAATAATGGAGTGCAGACGCTGACTCTGCTTTCCGGGCGACCGTTATCCGCCGTGGTTGCCGCCATCAACACCATTAAGAATTCCACGGGAGTGAGTGCCTCGCTGCAAACTGCGGGCAATCAAACGAGTGGCATGGTATTCAACTCCACGAGTTATGGGTCTGATGAGTTTGTTTCGGTGAAGAAAATCGGGGCGGGCGGGAATTTCTTCCAGACCTATCCCGGCAAGGGGGTGGGCAACGCCATTCAGCGGGACGAGGGACGGGATGTGACGGCGATTGTCAATGGGTCTCTGGCTGTGGGGAAGGGATTGAATATCACTCACAATTCACCCACCTTGAATGTGGAACTTTCCTTGACTGTGGATTACGCCACTCGGCCGGGTGTTCTCAAGACCTTCGATATCACCGGAGGAGGGGTGGTCTTCCAACTCGGGCCGGATATCACGGCGGCACAACAGGTGGGTTTCGGAGTCCAGTCGGTGGCGGCGAGTCGTCTCGGCGGTGAAACCATCGGCGGGGTTCGCCAATTCCTGGATTCACTGAAAACCGGGCAGCCCAACTCGATCGTGTCCGGGCGGGCGGAGCAGGCCGCTCAGGTGCTGAAAGCGGCGATTTCGGATGTTTCGGTGTTGCGGGGTCGCCTCGGGTCGTTTGAGAAGAACACCCTGGATACCAATCTTAATTCACTATCAATCGGCCTGGAAAACATCACGGCAAGTGAATCCAAGATTCGGGATACCGACTTCGCCGCCCAGACCGCAGCCCTGACCCGGGCTCAGATTCTCCAGCAGGCGGGGACTTCGGTATTGGCCACGGCCAATGTGTCGGCTCAGAATGTGCTTTCTCTCCTCGGATAATGAAAATTTCTAAAAATTTTTCAAAAACTTATGGTGTGACTTAGCATCGCGGAATCGGACGGAAATGGCACGGCCTGATTGTGGCCATTGGGTGCGACTACGATCCTGTACTCGCGAGCAGGATTATCATATGTCGTTGATATTACTGATTTTGCGTCTTATAATGATCTGGGGGTGATGGGTGAAAAAGCCCGAATCTGCCGTTGATTTCATTTATTTCCCCGTGGATTATGGTTTTTAGTAGTGATGTAAGAAGATTGCCTATGTTCACATCGCGAGAAAAAGTCCAAAAGTATGGGTTTTTTGCCTTGACATGGCTGGATGATGGAGTATCTTTATGCAAGTAGTAGGTGTAACAACGGGTGTATTGACTGCTACACTTTCGCCGTATGCGAGTGTTGTTACGAGTTTTGTCTGTTCAACGAACTCAGAAGAAAGATTCTTTTAACTAAGAAGAAAGGTACCTCAACATGAAAGTAAGAAATTTGGCCATTTTGGCCGCAGTAGGCGGGTTTGTGCTCGCCGGATCCGCTCAGGCGAATATCAT
>CAZLXE010000026.1:0-22306 GCA_964563005.1 uncultured Isosphaeraceae bacterium | reverse complement strand
ATTGTCTTCACGATCCGCTGCACCCACTCGAATACTTCGTCGATCGTACCCATGCCGTCCACTTCTCGGATGAGCGATTTGTCGTATTCGTGAATCACGGGAGCGGTTTCGTTTTCGTACACGGCAAAACGATTTCGAATTACGGATTCATTGGTATCATCGTGCCGTCCCTCGTCCCGAGCGCGTTTTTTGATCCGCTCGACCATGGCTTCCACACTGGCGGGTATGAGTTGCACGACGGCCAGTATTTCGATGATTCCGTCCATCAATTTCACCTGATTGACGCTGCGAGGCATGCCGTCCAGGACCAGGACATCTCGGGTGGGATCATAGGAGCCACTTTCGATCATTCCCGCCACATGCTTTTTCCAAATCTCAACGGTCAATTCATCCGGGACGAGCATCCCCTGCGTGGAATATTTAACGAACTCCTGCCCCTCCGGGGTTTCCGGATTCAAGCCCCGGAAGATGTCACCCGTTGCCAGATGGATGAATCCGGGGGTTTCGCCCAGTTTTTTTCCCTGGGTGCCTTTGCCGACGCCGGGAGCGCCGAATAACAGGATGCTTCGATATTTATCGGTCATGGAGAATATGCTCAGAGCCATACGGGTGATCTCCCAATTCCATCGACTTATTCTCCCCCTGAATCGAGCATGACGCAACCGAGACCAATCCACCGGGGATCAGATCGGGTATTGTCCTGCGTATGCACGGATTTATTCATCGCTGGCTCTTCCGCAATCCGGAGCGACCGGGCGTGGGAATCGAGATTAAACCCGATGGATCCGGGCCGATGGAAACAATTCGGGGGACTGAAATATCTGGAGAAGGAACCAATCTTATTCAACGAATCCTGCGGGCACGGGGTCTTATCGATCCCGAAGAGGTCGCCCGGTTCTGCGCTCCCAAACTCACTTATCTTCACGATCCCCAGGGTCTGCCCGGGGTTGATCCTGCCGTGGAGATGCTGGCGCAGGCCTTGAAAGACCACAGAACCATCGCCATTTATGGGGATTACGATGTGGATGGGGTAACGGCAAGTTCGATTCTGTATCACACTCTGAAAGCATGTGATCCGAACGCCCGGCTGCTGACCTGGATTCCCCACCGCCTTGAAGAGGGCTATGGATTGAATGCCGAGGCGATCAAGCAACTCAGAGAGCAGGGGGCGGACCTTCTCATCACCGTGGATTGTGGGATTACGGCGGTGGAAGAGTCTCTAGTGGCCCGCTCCCTCGGTCTCGATCTCATCATTACTGATCATCATACACCTTCAATTGATGGCGCCCTCCCGATGGATGTGCCGATTGTCCACCCTCGGCTGCCCGGTCACGATGCTTATCCCAATCCGAATCTCTGCGGGGCGGGCGTTGCGTATAAAATTGCGTGGCAACTGGCTCGGCACTGGTGCGGCAGCGAGCGGGTCAGTAAACCATTTCAGAAACTTCTTCTCGATCTGCTTCCCTTCGTCGCCCTCGGTACTATCGCCGATGTCATGCCGCTCACCGGAGAGAATCGTATTCTCACAAAGTATGGTCTGTCGCTGCTTGCGCAGTCACCATTTCCGGGAATCCACGCCCTCATCGAAGTGGCGGGATTGGCCGGGCAAAAACTGGATGGAGAACACATCGGTTTCCGCCTCGCTCCCCGCCTCAACGCGGTCGGCCGCATGGGACACGCCCGGGAAGCCCTGACCCTTTTCACCACCGAGTCAGCTGAAGAAGCGATGGATATTGCCCGGCGTCTCGATCAGTTCAATCAGGAGCGTCAGAAAACGGAAAAACGCATCGCCGAGCAGGCCATGCGCATGGCGGAGGACACCGGACAAACCGATCGCGACTGCCGCATTATTGTGCTTGCTCATGAAGATTGGCATCCGGGCGTGGTGGGGATAGTGTGCTCCCGGTTGGTCAATCGATTCTGTCGTCCTGCAATTCTTATGCAGAAGGGAGCCGAGGTCTGCAAGGGATCGGGCAGAAGCATCGATGGTTTCAACCTCCACGAAGCGCTTGCTGCCTGCGATGAAAACCTGATTTCTTCCGGGGGTCACGCGGCGGCGGCTGGTTTATCCCTCGAAACAGAAAACCTCGAAGCATTCACCACAGCCATCACAGCCCATGCCAACGCGAACATTCAGCCGGACCAACTCACCCCCTCCCTGACGATCGATTGCTCGGCTACGCTGCGGGAACTCGATCAATCCACGATTCGGGAGTTTGAGGGATTGGCTCCTTTCGGACAGGGGAATCGTGCTCCGGTCATTCACATCGCCCGCATGACCATCGCCGATCAGCCGAGGCAAATGGGGGCGAACGGCAGGCATCTCTCCTTCCGGGTTCGCGATGATTCTCCGGATGGGAACCGTTCGCAGTTGCGTGCCGTATGGTGGAGTGCCGGTTCGCGGGCGGTTGACCTCGCCCCCGGCATGACCATTGATCTCGCCCTTCAGCCCAAACTGAATACCTGGCAGGGTCGTACCACGGTCGAGGCGGAGATTAAAGATCTTCGTATTGTCGAATAATCGCTATGGATTGTTGTTTGTAATCGCTCGTATTCTTATGCCTGATCCTCCTTCCGTCGATCTATTCACCCGTTATGTCTATGAAAATCCCTGGCCACTGGGATTTGTGTCTCTGGCCGTATCGGTGGCGATCGCCTGGTTGGCCCTCCGGGATGGTCGCACAAAAAACCTGTGGATCGCCGCCGCCCTGCTCGCCTTCGGAGGCATCACCGTGCTCACCGGCCATCTGGTAACCACTTCAGCCGAGCATGGCAAACACATCGTCCGATCGTTTGTGGCTGCGGTGGTGGATGAAGACCTTGTCGGCTCTGCGGCTTTGCTCACCGATGACATCCGGCTCTCGGTTGGCTCTCTGGAAAATCCTGCCCGCGATGCCCAATTTGTGGCCGACGCCCTGAGTCGCCTCGCCCGTTCATTCGAAATCAACGACAACACCATCACGACGCTGCAGGGATTCACCGAATCATCAACACGAGCGGAGGTTCATTTGGGCTGCCGTACCGATGTCGAACAGGATTTCGGCTATACGCTCAGTCGTTGGATCCTACGGGTGGAACAGGTCGATGACCAATGGAAAATCACCCGCCTATGCTGCGTCTCCATCAATGGGCAGAAACCCACAATTCGCCTGTGGTGAGCAATGATCAACGCCAATGCAGCGTGGAGAATCGCTCAATTTTCCGGTGTTGATTCACGACCCGGCTCCGTCACCACCGCCATCTTTCCCACTCCATCCGGAATATCGAGAGAGAAGTTGAGTCGGGCATCACCGTCGCGCTCCTGAACGCCCACTCCGATCTCACTCCCGCTCAGCCGCCGCGCTCCATCATCGAGGTAAAATGATCGAATCGCAGTGTCTCCCGGCCGGAGACCTCCGATCAATTTGTGGAGCCGGGGAAATTCAGGGGCAAAGAGATACACATCCAGATTCACTGGCCGTGGTCCTCGGTTCAAGATCGTCAGCCCCACCACGAGATCGGTTCGCCCGGTGCGGGGATTCAGGGCGGTTCGCCAGACTGGAGTACATTTCAGGGTTTTCAAACCCACTTCCACTTCATCGGACAATTGCAGAAAATATTCATTCTCTGCGGACAGAGAAACTTCGGCTTCGATGCGTTTCATCCCCGCCGTCATGCTGCGGCTGGTTTCCACCGCCACCGGCAATCGCACCTCACCACCCGCCCTTATGCTGAATGACATGACCCGGGGATTAATATGCAACCCTCCATCATCCACGATCCGCAGAGTTCCTCCGATGGCAACGCTCCAGGGATTATTCAGGACGATTTCCTGTTCGTGTACGGCGGCAATGGTGGGAATAAAATCGGGACGAATGGTCAACCCGCCATGAAACAGGCACAGCATGGGGTTAATCCCTTCGATAAACACCGGGGCGGATCCAAGGGGAATATGATGTCGTCCTTCTTCCGGCATAATTGTTCGTGCATTGCCATCGAGATCGACCACCGTTACCGGGCCGGAGGCGAGCAGGGCATCCAGGGAACCGGGTGCACCAGAAGACAGACGCGAATCCCACACCACCAGTGCTCCCTGATCTGTGGCCTCATCGCCCAGAATCCAGCACTCCACGCCCTCCGCTACATTCATGGTTCCCAGCACTCGCCGTCCCTTCAGATGCTGCGCCAGGGTGCGCCACATGGGAAACGATGGGGTGGGCTGACGATTGGCTGATCCCTCGATCTGCGGCCCCCAGGGCGCTGCAATTCGGATGATCGGCGCCCCCGCCCGCCATGCCTGCAATCCGCGAATTGCCAGATCCGTCACTCGTTGCCGGGGAGAAAAACTGTCCAGAGGCAATGGTTCCAGGGTCAGGGCAAAATCCGATCCATCCTCCAACCAGGTTGCCACATACGCTTCCATGTCGTTCGGTGAGAGCTCGTGCGAAACATAAAAATGGCGTGTGCCATGGGGGGCGAAATCTCGACCATCCGATTCCATCACCAGCGGCCAGGCGGGTTGAAATTGGGGAATGAATTGCCCCAATTGCTCCATCGCCTTCTGCATCATGGCGGCCATATCATCATGCCCCGTGCTCATTCCGCGCCCTACCATCCCAATCTGCCACCGGGGAACTTCCAGGCCGTAATTCATCAGCAACTCCACGAGATACGGCTTCCAGACCTCAACCTTAAGGCCGAACAGTTCCAGAAGTCGATCGGAACCCAACCCCTGCATTCGGGCCAGCCCCTCCGGAATACTGTTGAGGGAAAAGGTTACGGTTAAACCTCGGGTCAGCAAATCATCGAGTACCTGGCGCTGAGCGGCAAAGTGAATCTCCGTATTTTCGAAGTCCATGCTGGCGTCCCATACCGGCGCCACCACATCCCCCACCCCGAGCACGCTCATCTTCACGGGGGCATCGGGGCAGGCGTCAATCAAGGGATCAAGAACCACCACCCCGAATCGTCGATTCAGCGATCTCATTCCGGAATCGGGGGTTGGGAGGTAGGCGAACCGGAGGGTGCGTTGTTCAGAAAACACACCATCTCCAGTGATATCCAGCACCGCGGCATACCAACCGAATTTTCCCAGAGGTAGAGTGAAATTTTTTGCCGCTCTCGCCCGGGGGGCGGGAGCACTGATCTCATGAACGACCTGCCCGTTCAGATCAAGAATCCGCAGCCGCATGGCCAATGGTTGCCGGGCAATGTCCTGCACCCGGATGCTGAGCGCGGGATGGTCCGGCCCGATGAACAGGTTGCCCGGCGTGGTGGTGCTGAGTTCGATGCGGGGGATGTTGCGGATGATGAGATCATCAAACCACGCCGTGCCGTGGATGTCTTCTCCGATGGGGCGATTTTCTTCACCCATTCGGGAATCGAAGTGACGCGGCTGAACCAGTTGCAATTCCACCACCAGATCCGCCGCGTCATCGAAATCACCCACCACTTCAAGATCGATCGTGGTCCATGCGCCATGAGTTTGCCTCGGGGTACTCTCGACGCGGCTGCGGGGAATTGGAATGCCCTTGACATCGTTCAGCCATGCGGCCATACGAACCCGGGAATACTTCAGTCCCTTGGTGCGGGTATTGATCGAAACGCGATAATCGCTGCCCGGCAGCACTGGAATCACGCCCCGGGTAATCCTCGCCGCCATGGAACCCCCGTTCAGATCAAACCGAAACGACCACCGCCCGGAGGTAGATTCATCATTCCGCAGCTGCATCGTGCCGAACCCGAGAAATCCCGGTGGATTCCCTGTCTGTTCTTTATTGTCCCCCAGAGCATGCCCCGGCTCATTGGTCAGAATCTGAACGAAATTGAGGGGCATCTCAATCGGAAACTCCTCGGCTTCTTCGAAATCGAAATGTCGCACCACCCGCTGCAAGGAGGGTAACGAAACCCCCGCCCCCCCCGAAATCTCCGGATTTCCCGGATTGCCTGCTCCCTCCGGTGCGGTCGTGGGCATCGTCGCCTGTCCGAACACAACCCCTTGTACTACGACTAATGCAAGCACACCAATTATCACGGCAGCCGCCACTTCCCACCGGTGTCCGCGCATCATTCGGTTCAAAGAATCACTCATCGTACCGGTGTTATCGGTCGATCCCCGCCATCCCTTCACGAATCCCGGCCCTCTCACCCTCATCAACGCGCTTCATCGATCTGTATCTGATGAAGGCCACCCCCATGACTCCGAGACACGACCCCTTCAGCAGGAGAAGCCACCACGGATCCCACCACGCCCCGGTTTGGATCTCAATGAAGTCGCTGAGGGCGAAACAAAAAAAGCCCCGGCGGACACCACCCCGAGCCATTTGATTTTTGCGACTGATTTACGGCTCTTGAAGACCAGAACGATTCCCACTGTGGTCCACAAGACAATTTCAAAATAATTATTGATCTCAGGAAGAGTCATCAACCAAGAGTCCGAGGCACTCCTACCCCTTGTTCCACTTTCCTAGGGACACGGCCCGAAGGAGTTGAGAATGGCCACGAGGTCGTCGATGTTCACGGTGCCATTGCCCGCCGGGGGGCCGGGAGGGGTGATATCGGCAGGGCAGGGAACGGAGCAGGGGCCGAAGGCATTGAGGACTTCCATCAGATCGAGCATATCTACAACGCCATCCCCGCCGAAAGGATTGATGTCCGCCGTGCATACAAGAGAAACATCGAAAAGATACACTGAGCCGATATGGGTTTCGCCCTTCACCTCATCAAATCTAGATCCCACCACGACATTGTTGTCGCTGACTGAAACAGACCAACCAAATTGATCCCAAGCGGCACGATCGGACGCAAAGAGATGCTGTTCTTCTGCCCAAAATTGTCCGTTATACCGGTATAAGAGTGCGAAACCGGCCATGATTCCTTTATCTGTTTGACCCCAAGGCGAACAAACGATGGCAACATCACCACTGACCGAAACAGACATTCCATAACCGTCGAAATTTACACTACTGGAACCAAGAAATTGGGCTTCCTCCACCCAGGATGATCCATTGAATCGGTAGATAAATGCCGATCCCGATGGATTACCCGGTGCATCGGGTTGAGCTGCTCCCACAATGGCGACATCACCATTGATCGAAACAGACGAGCCAAAGTTATCAAATGACGCTCCATTGTTAGCCATGAGGTGCGCCTCCTCATTCCAGGTCGCTCCATCAAAACGATAGATATACGCTGAGGCAGGGGTTGTTCCACCACCATCATCGCCTTGTGCTCCTATGATTGCTGTATTCCCACTTATCGAAACAGCCCTGCCGTAATATTCCGATGCCGAACCGCCGGAAGCAAAAAGATGGGCTTCCTCTACCCAATTTATCCCATTCTTCCGGAACACATAGGCCGACCCCGCGTCCACGCCGGAAGAGGTGTTATCGCCAGACGCCCCAATTATAACGACATTCGTACTGGCAGAAACAGACCAGCCAAACCTGTCACCTCTTAAGGGAGTAGATCCCCCCTCCCCATCGGAGGCGAAGAGTTGGGTATTCAATATCCAATCGGTCCCGTCGAAGAGATATACATATGCAGATCCAGCATCGAGTCCAAGCACATCGTCCCGAGGCGCTCCGACTACGGCGACATTTCCGCTGACAGAAACGGAATAACCGAAAGTATCGAATGCGGCTCCGTTGGGGGCGAATAGATGCGCTTCCTCGGCCCATGATGATCCGCTCAAGCGATAAACAAACGCTGAGCCAACCCAGCTTCCTACTGCCGTATCATCTGCAGGTACTCCCACAATGGCAACATCCCCACTGATTGAAACAGAACTGCCGTAAGTGTCTCCCCCTACTCCATCGGAGGCAAAGAGATGGTGATCCTCAAATTGAGGTGGGATCTGTCCATCTGAAACATTCGCCACACCCCACACCACGGCCATCGTCAGGAAATAATTCAACATCTGCATTGGGCATCTCCTTAGTAGAAATGGGTCAATCTTGGAGCATATACGAAGGAAACGGTGGACAGTTCGCGATTATCGGCTGAAACAGGGAAAATCGAGGCCATTTTCCGAATATCCATGCCGAACACCCACTCGACCGGGGCCTAATTGGTCGATAGAATGGCTCACGCTGGCAGCTGGGGTCTACCAGCGGGGCATCAAACCCAAGTGATAATGTGTACCATTTCCCACTGAACTTGATTCTGTACATTTTAACCCCGAGCGTAAGGCCGCCCACATCGGCATTTCCGTTCATGCGCATCTCTTCACCCCGCCGATGATGAACCCTGACTTTCCTGATCCAAACCCCGTCTCCACGCTTTTCACGGGGGAAACTGGAGGAGAGGAGCATTCAGATTGAACCTCAAGGTTATCCATCACCGTCTGTTTTCAGGGCATATGATCTTTTTTTTAAGTGGGGTTGCGGGGCTGGGTTATGAAATTGTCTGGACCCGAATGTTCTCGATTGGCCTGGGCCATGAAATGCCGAGTATGCTCGCCGTGGTCGGGGCGTTCTTTTTCGGGCTGGCGATCGGATCCGTGGTTTTTGATGGTGTGATCAGCAGAAGTCCGCGTCCGGGACGATGGTATGTGGGGTGCGAGCTGGTAATTGGAATTTGGGCATTGTTGAGTATGGCTCTGATTCCAATCTTCAACAGGGCCGCACTGCAATTGATCGGCGTCTCCCCATCCCCGGTACGGCAGTGGTTTATTTCATTCGTGGTGCCCTGGGGAGGGCTCCTGCCCGCAACGGTGGCCATGGGGGCATCGTTTCCCGCAATTGAACGACTGGTTTCCCGAATCCGGAATGATGGGGGAATTGTCGGAGGGCTTTATGCGGCCAACACGCTGGGAGCCATGGTGGGCACCCTGGTGATTACTTTCATCATCGCACCCCGATTCGGATTCCGGGCCTCGCTTGCGGCCTTGGCGATGATCAATATCACCTGTGCGGGCCTCGCTCTGTGGGGTCCCGCGCGGGGAGAGGTGACTCGGGAAAGAGTCACTCATCAGTTCAGTGATTCTCCGGGGAAAATGCGACTGGGGTTCACGATGCTCCTGACCGGCCTATTGGGGGTGGGATACGAAGTGCTGGGAGTTCGAATCATGGGGCAAGTGCTGGAGAATACGGTGTACAGCTTTGCCTCGGCTCTGTCGGTGTACCTGCTGGGTACAGCCGTGGGAGCGGCCCTCTACCAACAGTGGTTTCGAAAAGCGCCGTTTCACAGCACCCTGATCTGGTTCCTCCAGGGACTGACTCTAGTGTGTCTTCTGGGTATTTTAATCCTGCAGGAGAGTGGACATATTTACGAGGGATGGAGAAACCGGTTCGGCAGAGGTGAAGTGGGGTCCATTGCGGCAGAGATGGTGCTGGCATTGTTTGTATTTTTTCTGCCTACCGTGCTGATGGGAATGACCTTCAGCCATCTCATTCTGGCGGCGCGAGGAGCCACCGGTGGGATCGGTCGTGCATTTGGCCTTAATACACTGGGATCTGGAGCAGCTTCCCTCGTATTCGGTGTCCTTTTCCTCCCCCTTTTGGGGGGAAAATGGGCTTTGGTGGTGGTGGCGGCTGGTTACCAACTTCTGATTCCCGTGCGACATGTCCGTCCCCAGCAACTGATCCTTGCCATCGTGGCGGTCTTCCTTTCGATGGGTTTTCCGAGTCACCTGTCACTGGTCGATGCTCCGAGGGGCTCACGAGTGGTTGCATACCGGGAAGGGGTGATGGCATCAGTGGCGGTCATAGAAGACACATCCGGAAATCGCTCTTTGAAAGTGAACAACCGGTTTCAGATGGGGAGTACAGGGCAGAATTTTGCAGACCGGCGTCAGGGACATATTCCGCTCCTGTTGCATCCAGATCCGAAGCGGGTGCTGTTTCTCGGTCTGGGTACGGGGATCACGGCAGGCGTCACGGTGGATTATGAGGCCCTCGACATGCGCGGTGTTGATCTCATACCCGAAGTGGTAGACCTGCTACCCTTGTTTCAATCCGCCAATCATTTCGATCGCATTCCCCGGGAACGATTTACTGTGGCCGACGCTCGTCGTTTTGTGGCTACAACACCTGATCATTTTGATGTCATTGTGGCGGACCTCTTTCATCCCAGCCGTGATGGGGCGGGGATGTTGTATACCAAGGAACACTTTGAACAGGTAAGGAATCATCTTTCAGAGGGAGGACTTTTTTGCCAATGGCTCCCCCTGTATCAGCTTGATCTGGATATGACTGCGTTGATCGTTCGGACCTTTCTGGCGGTTTTTCCCCATGCGGAAGCCTACCTCGCTCATTTCAACGCAGATAGTCCGATGCTGGGGCTGGTGGGGCATGAGAAGGATATGCGGTATACAGAGGGCTGGTTTGATCGACGAGTTGGAGGTCATGACGATCTGCACACAGCATTGGAAAATTTAGCATTGAGAGATGATCTGACATTGTTTGGTTGCCTGGTGGCAAGTCGTGATGATCTGGCCCACTTCGCCGGTGACGGGCCGCTGAACACAGATGATCTCCCACGGGTGATGTACGGAGCACCGGCTACGACATACCGGGAAGAAGAAGGCGGAGCAGACCGCCTGGAAATCCTCATTCACCAGTGGTCGCATCAGGCAGAATCGATCTACGGGGCCGATGAAATTCATCTGCCAGATTCCATGACAGATCGATTAAATGCTTATTTGAATGCTCGGGACCAGTTTTTACTTGGGTTGATCAGCAAAGGGCGGGGGGCCGTTTCAGAATCTATCACGCACTTTCTGGATAGTGTGCGGGCGAGTGGGGATTTCCACACGGGCTATATAGTCTGCCTCAAAGAAGCTCTGGACCGACGGACGAGCATGCCAGCAATGGCGCAGATGATTTTCCGCACGCTGAAGGAACTCCGACCTGATGATCCACGAGCAGAGACATACCTGAACCAGTTATTCGGGGGCTGATTTTGGGACTATCCCGGGAATTGTCTCTGCAGTGACCTCGAAGAATGAGTATTCATCCACGGGTCAGGCGGTGGTGTGTGATCACCGGCTGTGATGCTCTCTTGGATTGAATTCTCGTTCTCAAGAAATCAGGGCTGGCGGTCTCTGGACTGATCAGGAATCCACCGATAGAATGGTGTGTACGGCTCTTTATTATTCTGAAGGCCGGGAGCTCTTTGACAATTGGGGCCGAATGGCATCGACCGGACAGGGAACGCGCGCCGTGGCGTGCCGTGGAGCATCCTTGCCACGCAAAAAGGATGCAAATTTTTACTTGGCGAACCTCAACTCGCCCTCGCGGCCTGAAAAGGCCCCGACGAACGCCGCCTGACGCCCGATGGGGCGGCGTTCGACGACATCGGGCTGGCGCCAAAGGGCTGACAGGCCCCGGCGGAGCGAGAACCTCAGTCTGTCATGGCAAAGTGGAACGCGGTCGTCAGCGGTCCACCAAGCCGAGATTAAAGAGACGACTACGCTCGTAGAAGCGACTCGCCGACTGTCACGGCACGAGGGTTCGAATCCCTCCGGCTCCATTTATTTTTTTGTTTGCACTCGCTTGCAAACCGTTGAAAACCCCTGCAATTGTTGGGGTTTTTGGCGTTTTGGGGTTTCATCGAATTAGGTGAGTACGGGGCATTGCGGACTACCTCATGCACTTGCTGCCCCACATTCTGCACCGCCTCACCAGATACACTTATGCGCGCGGCACGGTCAAACAATTCGTCGGGCACGGCGTTGGCGGAGTGCTTGCCGGAGACGCTGATGGAGTGCCCGATCCACTTGGAGACGGCGTACTGGGGATACTCCATTGCCCATTCCTTCTCACACGAACGGCGGAGATTCTGAAACAGTTTCGGCCACGGCTCGACCCCGTGCTTCATGGTGATGATCCGTTGCAATTGGGTCCGCAGGTTTATATTGGCCCCACGATTGCGGGTGATGACCCACACCGTACCCTCCTCGGCTTCATCGAACGCATCGAGCAGGGGTTGCTTCAACTCGGGAAACAAGGAGGCCAGGCCGTCGCTCTCGTCAGGAGCTCCGCTGAAAACAACATCCTACTCACCCTCCCCCAAGTACTTCTCCGGCAGACTCACATCCACCCGCTCCATCTCCCACATCACCTGACCAATCCACCACCGCTCCCCATCATTCAACAACTGAAAACCATTGATCCCCCGCACATACGGCTGCGGCTCCTCCAACGCCCGTCGCGAACCATAAGTACTGAAGACCTGCGCAATTCGGCCGAACGATTCCGTCCGCCGAGCAATCTCTGTTTCAAAATACCCCCCCTTCTCAAAATAATTCCGATTGGACGAAATAAACTGATCCACCGTCAGATTCAGCGGCACCGCTCGATCTCGAACCGGCCGCATTGTCACAAACCGGGCATCGGGGAGAAATAACGAACGAACACGATCCCAATTCCGGGCTTCCCCCTTCGGCCCCGAAATCGCATCGTAATACGCCTTGATGATCGCATCGACAGTCTCCACATCCGCCACTGCCCCCTGAACACCCGGCTCCGGTTGACCCACCGGCGGCGCCACCGGAGGATGTCCCGGCGGAATCTGTGGCATCGTCGTCGGATGACCGGGCGGCATGTTCCCCGGTCTGGTGTCTTGAAATACCCCGAGACAAAGCATCAGCGAAAGACCGGAAACCGTAAAAGTCGTAAATCTGAACATGAGAAGAATCCTGAATAAGAAAATTAGTCGGAAGTTTGATTCGGCAACGATGCATCATTCACCCGAGCATTCGCCCGGCGCTGCACCGTTTCCCGCGATAGGAACAACATCACGGCATAGATAAGAAATAGACCGAAGCCCACAAAGTAAGCCAGTAAAACATGAAAAGTCGGGCTCATGATGAAACCTCCTGCGAATCTATCTGGGACAAATCGCGGCTGTGTCGATTCAGTTTATAACGCATCGTGATGAAGCCCGCCATCAACATTGTCACCGGCAGGAACCATGCCAACAGCGTGTACTTCATTTCCGGCGCCAATGAAATCGAAGCGGGGTGAATGTCCGGCATCATCTTCGTGGAAAAATACACCAGCGGCACATCCAGAAACGCCGCCACCCCATACACCGCACAGATCACCGCCCGCTTCTGCGGCGATTCAATCGCGGGCCGAATCATCAGATACACCACATACAGCAGCCACAACACCAGACTGAAGGTCAGCCGCGGGCTCCAGGTCCACCACTGCCCCCACGCGCTCTTGCCCCAGATCATCCCCGTCGCCAGCACAATGGTGCAGAACAGAACCGTCACCTGTCCGGCCGCCGCTCCCAGATCATCCCACTTGGAATGGCGCTGCCAGAGATACCCCACTCCCGCAATAAACATAATGAGCGCCGCCACAAAAGTATTAATAGCCACCGGCAGATGCAGATAAAAGATCTTCTGCACAATTCCCATCGTGTTTTCCATCGGGGCATACATCACCGCCATACAGCTCGTCACCGCGAAAAGTCCGATGACCAGTAACCAGTAGCCGTACCAGAAATAAGTGCGTTTCATCGAAAATAATTCCTCATGGTTCCAATACCATTTCAAAAACCAGCCAACTCACGGCTAAAAATATAAGATCGAACGCCACCAGAGTCGCAATTCCCGTGCCTGGCGTTCCACTCTCCGATTCAAACATTTTCCGCATGATCTGGGTGGACGAAATCACCACCGGCAGCGTCAAAGGGAACACCAGCAACGCCAATAACCCCCCCTGAAGCCGGGTTGAACTCACCGCCGCCGCAAACAGCGTTCCCACCGCCGCGAATCCCGTCATCCCTAAAATCATCACAATTGAGAATCCGAGAAAATGCCCGGAAAGATCGAAGCGAAAAAGCAAGATCGCCACCGGCGTCACCACCAGAGCCAGCACCATCATCAGAATCAGGTTCGTAATCAGTTTACCCGCATAAATCACTCCCCGATCCACCGGCCCCAGCAGCAACCCCGCCAGCGCCTCATCGTTTCGTTCCACCGCCATCGTCTTCTCAAAGCACAACACCCCCCCGAACAGATACGCCACCCACAGAATCGCCGTCGCCTTGAATCCCCGCAATGGAGCACCCGCTCCCAACCCCATCCCCAGCACCACAATGATGAGAATCCCCAGCATAATGATCAAACCCAGCGTATGACGCCCCTTCGCCTCAATACGCAGGTCTTTCCCCACCAGCAGCAGAATCTGAGAAAGCACGCGCGTCACGATCCCATCACCTCCGCCATGATCGTCCCCTTCGTGAGTCCTGCCGTTGGAGCATCGAGCACCAACCGCCCGGCCCGGAGAACCAGCACCCGCTCTGTCAACCGAGTGCTCTGCTCGATATCGTGATTCGCCAGAATGATGGTGCGCCCCTCTCCCTGCAACCTTGCCAGCATGGTCTCCAATGCCGCCGTAGACGGAGCATCCAATCCTGCAAACGGCTCATCCGACAACAGCATATCCGGCTCGTGCATCAAAGCGCGGGCAATCGCCACCCGTTGGGTCATTCCCCGGCTGAACGATTTCACCGGATCGTGTCGCCGGTTGGTCAGATTCACAAATTCCAGCAACTCCTCCGCCCGTCCCTGCGGCTTCGCAACCCCATACAACCGACCGAAAAACACCAGATTCTCCAGTGCCGAAAGATCACGATACAGCATCGGATTATGTCCGATCATCCCGATCTTTCCCCGGAGGTCCGTCATTGCCTTGCCCACGGGATGCCCGAACATCGAGAGCGTCCCGGTTGTGGGAGCAATCAGCGTAGCCAGCACATTGAGCAGCGTGCTCTTCCCCGCCCCATTCGCCCCCAGCAGCGTGCAGTATTGCCCCGTCGGAATCGAAAAGGTGAGATCCCGTAAAATCGGCTTCTCATCAATCGACTTCCCCAGTCGATCCGCCTCCACCGCCATCGTTTGACCGGCTATCCTTGTCTCATCGGATTGAATGGTAGTGGTCGTCACGGCACATTTTCCCACCCCCATCAACCCTGATCCGGAGAAGGAGGTGTTTTTAAGAAGATCACAATCACCGCAATAAGAAGGATCAACCCTCCCCCCAACGCCGCCACCATCTTCATCGCGGACATGCCTTCTTCTTTTTTGTCCTCAACGGGGGATTTGTCTGATTGTTCACCGGATTGAGCGCGTTGTTCGTTAACCGATTTGCTCCCCCTCCCCTGCTTTGGCCCGAACCCCGTAACCGTAATCCCCACCCGATCATCCACCCCAATCTCATTCCCCGTATAAAAACGCACCACCGTATCCCCCACCAACTGCGTCCCCCCGAACTCCAATCCCCGGGTACTCACCGTCGTCAGCACCTCCGGTATCATCAGCATCAAATGAGCCGTCGCCACCGGTGCCACCACCTGGAGAGATACCTGATTGTCAACCACCGGCAGAATATAAGTCAGAGTCATTTCTGTAATCTGCGGCATAAGCGGAAGATGATTCGTCAACACGCCACCATCAAATGTCGTGCAACACCAATCGTGAAATCCATTTCCCAGGGTAATATTGCCCACCCCGGGCGACAACGCAAAAGAAGTCGTGGTTCGTTGTTTACTCGTTGGTGGATTCACCATCCCCGAGGGACTTCCCACCCAGGTACGCGTATCCGGATTGTCGATCTGAATAATCTCCGTCACCGACAACCCCTTTGCATCCTCCTTTAACATCACATGACGCATTTGAATTGTCCAACCAGGTTCGTTTTCCGTGAGTTCATAGCAGGTCACGGTGATTGTCTGTTGGGCATGGGCTGCGTCCATGAGATTACCCGTCTGTTGATAGGTCACCCCATCGTGGGCCACTCGCACCACCGGCTGCACCCCCATTCCAATGGGGAGATTTTCCAGCACCAACACCCCGTATTGGTCCAGCCGTGATTCCCGTTTATGAACCACGACCCCCCGATGGATCAACTCCACCGTAACCTCCGTATCCGCAATGGGCGGCCCCTCCGGTGTCCCCTGCACCGCCTGAATCGCCAACCGTCCCGTCGCAAAGGATAGATCTCCCTCTTCCAAGGGTGGGATCGCCTGGGCGACAAAACTCAGTGCCGCAATCCAGCAGATCCCGACTTGCACATATTGTCGCTTCATCCGCATTGCTCCAATTCTACCGGGGTTTCTGGCATCGCCGGGGAAACCCCCACCGGCTCAGAATTCACCACTCGATGGGGTTGAGGCAACACCCGGGGCAGGATACTGAACAAACACCCGATCGTCATGATTATCCCCCCCACCCATATCCACGGCACCAGCGGATTAATCTTCACCAGCAGCGCCGTCGCCACCCCGGCTTCGTCCCACCCCACCACCGTAACATACAAGTCCTCCCGCCAGGTGGAGTGAATCGCTGCCTCGGTGTTCGGCTCATTCCCCCATTTCTGATAGAAACGGCTTTGCGGATAAATGGTTTCGCTGATCCCGTTTGCTCCCTCCACAATTACCGTGGCTTGAACCGCAATATAATTCGCCGCCGGAACCTGATCCAGAGATTGCATAGTGATCGCATATCGCCCCATCTCCGCCGTTTCCCCTGCCCGAAGTTTGAAATTTTCCTCCCGGCCGAACAAACTCGACCCGGCGATACCCACCACGATCAGCATCAATCCCAAATGGGCGAATTGCCCCCCATACCGTCGGTGATCCCGGTCGATGAGTCGTAGAGTGGCCTTGAGCCAGTCCTCACCCGTATTTTTTCTGCGGGCCGCAATCGACCGAAGAAAACCCACCACCACGGCAAAAGTCCCCATAGTCGCCACAAACACACACACCAGTGCCCACGGGTTCAGCGTCCAGTAGATCGCCGAACCAATCGTGGCCAGCAAAGCCAGCCCACCGGGAAGAATGAGTCGTCGCCCGATCGCCGCCGCCGCCGATTTTCCGAACGCCAGCACCGGCCCCATCGCCATCACCCCCACCAGCAGTATCCCCAGGGGCAGAATCAATTGATTGTAATACGGCTGCTTAACCGTGATCTCATTCGTCATCCACCCGGTGAGCAAAGGCATGATCGTCCCCACCAGCGTCCCCACCATCATCAGCGTCAGCAGCACATTCCCCGCCAGGAATGCCCCCTCCCGGCTGATCAATCCTTCCATCTCATGATCGGCGCGAAGAAGTTTCCGCTTCCCGATCATCAATCCGATGCTCCCCACCGTACACAGCCCCATGAAATACAGGAAAAAATCACTGATGAGTGATGGCTCAAAAGCATGCACGGAACTGATCACTCCGCTTCGCGTCAACCAGGTTCCGAAAATGCACAGAATGAAGGAAACCGCAATCAACACCGCATTCCAAATCTTGAACATCCCCCGATGTTGCTGCACCATCATCGAATGAAGCAGCGCTGTACTCGTCAGCCACGGCAGCAGCGAAGCATTCTCCACCGGATCCCACGCCCAGTATCCCCCCCAGCCCAGTTCCACATAAGCCCACCACGCCCCCAGCACAATTCCCGCCGTGAGGAAACCCCAGGAGACCAGCAGCCACCGTCGGATGGAAGCCAGCCAGCGATTATCCCTTCGCCCCGCCACCAGCACCCCCACCCACACCGCAAACGGCATCGTGAATCCTGCGTACCCCAGAAAGAGCAGTGGCGGATGGGCGATCATCCCCAGATTCTGCAGCATCGGATTCAACCCCCGACCATCCGCCGGAATCGCTCCCTCTCCCAGGGCAAACGGATCTGCTGCAAACAGCAACATCGCCGCAAAGAAGCCGCACACCAGTCCCATCACCGCCACACTGACCGCATGTTCCGTCTGCCCCAACTTCCGGAATCCCGGCAAAGCCGCCAGACACATCACCGCCAGCATCCACGCCCACAGCAACATACTCCCTTCCTGCCCCGCCCAGAACGCGGCAATCTTATACCCCAGCGGCAGCGCCCTTTCCGTAAACCCCGCCACATATTCAAATTGAAAATCGCTCTTCACCAGCGCCACCAGCAATGCCCCCGAGACCGCCGTGAATAAAACTGCAATACCCACAATGCTCCACCGCGCCCACCGCAATGCCCCCGATGACTGGAATCGCACCGCCGCCACCGCCGCCAGCACGCTCCCCGCCGCGACCAGAACCGTCGCCATCAATCCAAAATGACCGATTCCTGATATCATCAACCGAGTCCTGTTTTAATGCCGTTATTCAGAATCCGGGGAATTCGCCTCGGAATTCGCCCGGGGATTCTTGTGAGGGGCCTGACCGTCTGCCGACTGATACTTACTCGCACACTTCGTCAGCAGCGTATCCGCCTGAAAAATGCCCGCCTCATCCAGCCGCCCTTCCACCACTACATCGCGGCCTGCCTGAAATTGATCCGGAATGACTCCGTGATACGACACCTGCAAGCTTTTTACTTTTCCCTGAAGGGAAAAGTCTGCCTGAAGGTCCACGGCGGAAACCACCAACTCCTGCTCCCCCACCGAGCCATGCAGGCGCACCCGCCGATCGTGATGGCTGCTCTCCTGGAGAAACTCATCGACCGGAAGAAAATAAACCCAGCCCTCGCTGATGCCGGAAATGGCCAGAACTGCAATTGCGCCGGTCAGAATGATCCCGGCAATAATGAACTTGATCTTGTGATGGGTCATCAGAAAAGCCGCCTTTCACTTTTCCGAATATACAAGAATAATGCCAGAATACTGGCCTCAAATTTTGTTATTTCCGGGTGAAAAACGAGCACTTTTCCCCGAAAATTCTCTCGGCATACCACTCCTGGGAAGCCCGAAGGACCGAGAATCCTGATCATGGGAAATCATAAGTATTCTTGGCCAACCACCCGAATCAATACTTATGACAACTCAGGCAGAGCGCGCTCCGGTCATTCTCCCTGACCAATAGCCCTTTTTCGCCTCCAAATGGGGTATGGCACGATCCACACTCCACCTTGTTGTCAAACAGCCGGATTCGGGCATCCAACGACCCCACAGAGTTAAGTCCCCCATCCCCATTTGGATTCAAGGTCAGGGCATACAAAACGCCCACCGGGTGACCATCACCCCCCCTCCCATTAAAACCCCCTGTATTCGCTAAAAATGAGGATTCCCGGTGCCCTCCGGCATCGCTCGCCACCGTCCCATCGTGGCAACTCATACATTTTTCCGAATTCCCATCAACAGTTATTTGATTATCAGGTGCTCCGAAACCCTTGTCCGGCCATTGGATATGCGCCTTGCCCAACATCCGCGCATGCTGATCCTCCCGCCGCCGACTCCCCGCATCGTGACAATTCGCACAGAACTCCGCCCCTAATCCATTACCCCGCAACAACTTAGAATGATCCCGCCGCGCCGCCGCATGGTCAGCCGACTGTTCATTCTTATGGCAGGTAGTACAAACCATAAGTCCATTCTCCAAAGGGAATTCCGAAGGAATACGCCTGCTCGGAACCATCCCCACCGGATGAGAAAAAAGCACATCCGTCTCATGACATGTCCCACAACGGCCATCCGTCCATCCGATAACCATCGGTAATCTCTTTGATGGCAATGATTTATCTACATCTACAACCGTCGATACGGAAGCCGCCTGGCTGAACCCAACACTGACCACAATGATCACCAATGGAATAATAATGCTCTTCCTCACCATAATCTCCTTCCCAGCATCCACTTACCGCATTGATATCGGCGGCCCGGCAACGCGAATTCAATGATCTGCAGGCGATTTCGGGAGAAAGAATGGGTCACTCCGATCATCGAGAGAATTCCTGCTCCACAATTCCCACAAGCGGGAAACCAGGCGTCCGGTATGGCCACAACCCCCTTGTATGCAGGGAATACCGGACATTCATGGTGGCCCGAAGTTGGTACGGCTGTTGCATATTGACTCGTGCGTTCTCAAAAATTCGGGCGTGCAGTCCGCCCAGAAAAACATGTTGATCACCCACAATTATTTCCAAAAAGGATTCGAACCATGAAACCCCGCACTTCTCTGACCCTCGGAATTCTGACTCTCGCCACGGTGGCGTTGGTTACTCCGCGTGCAGCCGCCCAGACCTCAATGGTCGGACAGGCCCACGATTTCAGCAACGACGCCTGGTCCGGAGGACGAATCTGCGAACCCTGCCATACGCCCCACCACGGTATGAACGATGAAACAGGATCGGCCATTGGTTGGTTGTGGAATCACGAATTGACCACCGCCACTTACACCCTGTATGACGGCTCCTCCCAGATCGCCCAGAATGCTTTTGACAAGCAGAGCCGGCTGTGCATGTCCTGCCATGACGGCACGGTAGCCATCGACAGTTTCGGTGGCCAGACAGGCAATAGTTTCATGGGTGGAGGAAAATTAATCGGCACCGATCTGCGGGACGATCATCCCATCGGTCAGATCGCCGTGTATCCGGAGGCGGGGAACACCGATTTCAACGCCGCCGTCAACCACGATTTAGGTCCGAATGGCGAACTCCACCTGCGAGCCATGGACATCGCCGGCGTGCAGTCATTTATCGTCAGTTGTACGACCTGCCACACCCCGCATTACAAAGGTTTCGCCAAACAATTGCGGATGAGCAACACTGCCAGCGCCTTGTGCCTGAGTTGCCATATCAAATAACGAAACCCCCTTTCATCCATCGCCGGTTCAATACCAAATTTGTACCGGCGGTGGGTCTTACTCCTCCACAAGATATCGCGACGACAGCGTCGCGATATTTTAATATAGGATACGATCATGAAGGCACAAAACGCGACCCCTGAAACGGGCAATCATTCATCGAGAAAGCCACACTCTCCATTCACTGGTTCATTCTTTTTCCTTGGATATTTGTGGATAATTCTAGGTCTGGGAACCATGCTGGTGGGATGCGCGGGAACCGGGTCGGCGATTCCCGAATCGACGATTGACCAACAATATTCGTTCTGGCCCCAGTTTCCTGCCGAACCCCGAATTCAATTTCTGGTGTCGTTTCGCTCCAGCAGCGACATCGAGCCGCCACGGAGCAATCTGGAGGAATTGATTTACGGCGATGAGGCGGATGCGCTCCCCATCAAAAAACCCTACGGAGTGGACATGGCAAACGGGCGTATTTATGTCTGCGACATTCAGAACGCGGGAATGGTGGTGCTGGATCTGGTCAAGAAGCAGACCCGGATCATGGGGACTTCCGGATTGGGAGGCATGATCCAACCCACGGATGTGGATATCGCCGACGATGGAATGATCTATGTGGCCGATATCAGGCGGGGTGTGGTTTTTGTATTCAATGCCGAGGAAAAGCATGTGGCCTCTTTCGGCAAACCGGGTCTGCGTCCGGTGGGTTTGACGACCTACGAAGATGAACTGTTCGTGTGTGACAGCGCCTCGCGGAGCGTGGTCGTGATGAACCGATTCAATGGAGACTTTATCCGGACGATCGGCGAGGCGGGGGGGGAGGATGGGCAATTCATTCTGCCTCTGGGTATCGCCGTGGACGATCAGGGACTGCTGCATGTGTGCGATGTTCACCGATGTCGACTCCAGACTTTTGAGCGCACGGGTGAATTTCTAACAGCCACCGGATTCACCGGGGATGGAGCAGGGGCATTTGTTCGGCCAAAGCACCTCGATGTGGATGAAGAGGGGGTGGTTTATGTGGTGGACGCTTCTTTTCAGAATGTACAGATGTTTGACAATGAAGGGAGGGTGCTGATGTTCTTCGGTTCTGCGGGCGAGCATCCGGGAAGCATGGATCTACCCGCTGGATTCTGCATCAGCACCGATCGCCTGGACTTGTTCCAGAAGTATCTTCATCCGGATTTTGAAGCCCAGTCGCTGCTAGTGGTTACCAATCAGTTCAACCAGAATAAGGTATCTGTGTATGCCCGGGGTCACCTGCGGAAAGGTGTCACGGTACAGGATATCACCAACTCTCTGGCTCCGGTGAAAACGGGGGTGCAGGATGCACCGGATACGAATCCCGCCATCCGCCCCCTGGACGATCCATCGCCGCCAGAGCAACCCGAAAACAAAGACAAATCTCCCGTAACTGATAAGGGATGATTGGATTGATGAATCGCTCCGTTATATGCCGCGTCTGCACGAAGCGTTGGATGATGTTCATCGTAGGATGTTTTCTGATTGCGATGACCTGGTGGGGATGCAGCCCGGAGAGAAATTACGAGTTGCTCAATTTTTTCTTTGATGGTGTTCCCGATCCCAATGCCCCTCTGTTTGATGATGAAGGAGCTCTGATCGTCGCCGGTCCCATGGCGTCGGTGCATCCACCATTCGCGGAGGAACGGTGCCGGGATTGCCACACTAATCCGGCGGATATGTTCCTCACCCGGGACGACGCGGCCATCTGTCTGATCTGCCATGAGGGTGTTCCGGACGAGAATCCGGTGGTGCATGGGGCGGTGGCGGGGATGGCGTGCCTCTGGTGTCACGA
>CAZLXE010000025.1:0-22578 GCA_964563005.1 uncultured Isosphaeraceae bacterium | reverse complement strand
GGGGAAGGGGGCGGGGGCGTCAAGAAGTGGTAACTGTCCCCAATAAAAGGGGGTTCTGCTTTTCGGGGGGTTTGAAATCGGTAAGAATGGTGTTTTTCTGATGCCGAATCCTCTCTTTATGTCTTCGTCTTCTGGTGTATCCCGACTTGCTCCTTCTCCTACCGGGGCGCTGCATCTGGGGAATGCGCGGACTTTTCTGGTGAATTGGGCGTTGGCCCGGCAGAAGGGGTGGCGTTTGCTGATGCGGATGGAGGATCTGGATGGGCCCCGGATCAAAACGGATGCAGCCGAGCGGACGCTGGACATTCTGGGGTGGCTGGGGCTTGATTATGATGGTGATGTCTTGCAGCAAACGGATGATCTGGAGCCATACCGGGAAGCGATGCGGGTGTTGGCGGGGAAGGGGCTGGTTTTTTCCTGCGGTTTGAGTCGGAAGGAGATTGAGCGAGCGGCTTCTGCGCCGCATGCCGGGGAACACGACACCCGATTTCCGCCCGAACTCCGCCCCCGGAAGCCCCGGAAATCCCGGAAATCCCAGAAGCCCCGGAATCCTGACGAAGGAGGTGGGGAGACCAAATGGCGGTTTGAATCGGAAGACACGAATTATCGATTTCTGGTACCTGATCAGGGGGTTTCTGTTGATGATGAGGTATGCGGACACTCCCAGCACAATCCGTTTGAGGAGGTGGGTGATTTTGTGGTGTGGTCGAAGCGAGGGCTGCCGGCGTATCAACTGGCGGTGGTGGTGGATGATGTCCGGCAAGGGATTACGGATGTGGTGCGGGGGGATGATTTGTTGCGGTCGGCAGCTCGTCAGTCGTTGCTTTATGAAGCGTTGGAGGTTCCTCCGCCGCGTTGGTGGCATCTGCCGCTGATTCTGGGGCCGGATGGGCATCGTCTGGCGAAACGACATGGCGACACGCGGTTGGATTTTTACCGCGATGCCGGGGCGACGCCGGAGCGGATCATCGGGCTTCTGGGTTTCTGGTGCGGGGTGAGTTCGATACGATGCTCTCTGGCACTTGAAGAATTTCTCGAATCTTTTCAGATTGATACACTGCCCCGCGTCCCCATGACCATGACGAAAGATGACGATCGATGGTTAAGAGATATTTCATCCTGATAGTTACTCAGGCATTGATTCTGTTCAGTGGCTGCCGATGCTCTTCTGAAAGCGGTGCCCCGAACCGGGAAGTAGTATCCATCAAAGGCGAATCGTTTTCACTCGAACTGGCGGTGGATGATGCAACTCGTACCCGAGGTTTGGGGGGGCGGGTGGAGATTCCCGACGAGGGGGGGATGCTTTTTGTATTTCCGGACGCAGGGCAACGGTCATTCTGGATGTACGACTGTGAGACCGATATTGATCTCATTTTTCTGGATACTGTGGGTCGAATTACGGCTCTTCATGCCATGCCGAGGGAGGCACCGAGAGGAGAAAACGAGACAGAGCAGGCGTATCAGAATCGACTGGCCCATTACTGGAGTGGATCACCCGCCCAATTCGCCATCGAACTGGCTCCCGGGTCGATTGCGCGATTGGGGTTACAGGTGGAAGAGAAGATCAAACTCGACCTGCCTCGTCTCAAGGCCCTGCCCCGCTGACCCGATTCAGAGTAGGTAGATCCAAGGTATCGAATCATCGAGAACTGGACCGGGAAAGGGAGTGCGAGTGCGGCATGGCTGAATGGAAGGTGATGATCACCACGCTGGATGAGGAGCATGCTCTCGCTATCAATCTGGCGGAGCGTCTCGGTGCCGTTTGGAGTAATTACCATTCAGCAGATTTTCAGGCCTGCAGTTCTCTGGAATTGGCTCAGGATGCGGTTGAGGAATTTGATGCCGTGGTGGTGATCGCCAAAAGCGATACGCTTTCCCATCACTCACTGGCTTTTTTATCCACTTTGGAAGAATCGGGTATCCCTGTCGTTGCCCGGTTGAAGGAACGGCCTTCGCCGGGGAATCCATTCGATTTCACGCACACCTTGATAGACACGAGCGAGGGTGATGAGCATCTCCTCTGCGCCACTCTTCTCGGTCTTCTGCATCGCCAACCCGTGTTCCAACGATTGCGGAGCGAGTTGAATTTGGCGCGTCGATTTCACAGTGGGATGGAAGGGGAAATTGCCAAGATGCATGAAGAGTTGCAACTTGCCGCCACGGTGCAACGGGAATTTCTGCCGCACGAATTACCGGCATTGCATGGGGTGGAATTTTCTGCTTTGTGGCGGCCGACGAATTATGTTTCGGGAGATATTTATGATCTGATTCGTCTGAGCGATGACCAAATCGGAGTGTTTATTGCGGATGCCGTGGGTCATGGAGTGCCCGCCGCTTTGATGACCATGGTGATTACCCGGGCGTTGGTCACTCGAGAAGCGACGGGGCCGGATGTCCGCATCATTCCTCCATCGGAGGTGCTGGCACGATTGAACGCTTCCATGATTCATCACCAGGGGCGGACGACTCGCTTCGCCACTGCTGCATACGCCATTGTGAATTGCCGGAGTCGGACGATGACCTTTGCCGGGGCCGGTCATCCCCCCCCACTGCTGCTGCGGGCGGATGGAACGGTGGAAAACATCGAAACGGATGGGGGATTGCTGGGAATATTCGAGGGTGAAACCTATGCACAGGTGGAGCGGGAATTGTGTGTGGGAGACACTATGATGCTTTATTCCGATGGATTCGAGCAGGCCTTTCCCAGCGAGGATATGGAGTCGTATCGAGATCGGAAACTTCCCACGACCCGGTATCGCGATGAGTTCATCCGCCTGGGTTCTGCGGATACGCCGGAGCAGATGATTTCGATCATGAACAAACGACTCGATGATCAACGGGGTTCGCTGCATCAACTTGACGATTTAACGCTGATCTGTATCCGGGCGGGATCGCTGGCGCCGAATCCGGAGCGTGTGGTTCCCCGCCAGAAAGCAGGTGGGATGAATCAGGATCTTCCAGGGCGGGTCAATCTGTCCTGATCTATTGCGACAACCCCGGCCCGGATTGACGCTGCAACCAATGGATCACGGTTTTGACGATTGAGTCCGTTTCGAGATTGATACGGTCGCCGGTTTGTAGATTTCCCAGAGTAGTGTGATTCAGGGTGGTGGGAATCAAGGCGACTTCAAAATATCCGTGTTCATACTCTGTTGCCGCCACGGTGAGTGATACGCCTTCGAGGGCAACAGATCCTTTTTCGATGATGCACTCCAGAAGATCCACCGCAGGTCGCACGCGAATCCTCCATTCTTCTTCGGTTTTTGTTACTTGCTCCACGCTTGCTACACCATCGATATGACCTTGCACGATGTGACCTCCCATCAGGGTGGTGGGAGTAACGGCATGTTCCAAATTTACCGGATCACCCGGGGCGAGTGAGCCAAGGGTGGTGGCATCGAGAGTCTGCTTTATGACCTCAAAATGCAGTTGGGATGAGGAAGTCGAATTGGTCATGGTCAGGCAGCATCCATTGACGGCAATGGAATCGCCCGGGGAAGGGGTGTAGGACCAGGAACAGGGATCTATGCATAAGTCAGCCCCGAAGTCGATTTTTTCCATGGACACGACCCGTCCAACTTGCTGTACGAGACCTGTAAACATTGTTTCGTCCTTGCGAGCCGAGTATTCCCTTGACGATTCACGCAACCTATAGGATACTGGCGTGTTCGTATCGTAATCCCCAATTGACTCGAATGTTGTTGCCCCGACCAGTTCTTTGCGGTGATTTCCTCAGGGAAGCCCGAAACCACTCGGCATCAGCCCCCAGATCGATCCGATTTTGCCATTTTGAGGTGGCATCGGCCCGAGGAGAACCTGCCTTATGTATGTCTTACGGATGATATCTACTCACTCAGCACAACTCACACCCGTAATCCGTGATTGCGTTCGCACGATTTGTTTTCTCGTGCTCGTCACGGGTGTGTTGAGTTTCTCAAGCGGCTGTGATTCATCACAAGGCCCGAGCGCCATAGTGATTTCTCCAGCAGCCATTCAATCTCCAACGCCGAGCAATTCTTCACTTCAATCGAGTTACATCGTCGATCCAGAGGCCGCCCGTCTGATGAGGTACCGCATTGATTGGCAATCCGATTCACTGACCACTTCCGGATCGCACTTGGAGCAAATGGTGGTGCATGGGGACTCAGTTTTTGGATTGGATGACAAGAACTTTCTTACGCGGCTGCGGGCTGAAGATGGGGATCGAGTCTGGCGTGTTGCCGTCTCTTCGCCGCTCTCGGAAATCATCGGACTCACCTACCTTCCCGATCGAAATCAAATTTACCTGACCACGGGAAGCGAATTGCTGGTGCATGATACGGTGACCGGAGCGTTGGTGGGCAAGCAGAAATTGGACACCATCGCCAACACTACTCCGGTTCCCTACGATCAATATATGATTTACGGCTCTCGAAACGGCCAAGTTGTCTGGCATTCCTACGCCGTTCATTTTCAGTGGAAGGCCTATCAAGTCGACGAAACGATAACGATCCCCCCCATGGTTTACGGGCCGTACATTTTGGCTGTGGGGAATCGCGGTCGGTTTATGGTGCTCAATGCAATCGATGGCAGTCAGCAGTGGAGCAAGGCACTCGGCGACTCGGTATCGGCTCCACCGGCGGTCAGTGCTGAAGGGATCGTATTCGTGGCGGGGGAGGATCAGTATCTTCATGCCTTTGATCTCGATTCGGGGCATGTGCTCTGGGAACGCCTGTTCGAGCATCCCCTCAACCAGTCCCCGACTCTGATTGGCGATGCGGTCTATCAGCAAGTTCCAGGATCAGGATTACTTTGTCTTGATGCACTGCCGATCGGCTCTCCCAATGGACAGATCCATTGGCAGTCACCGGAAACCATCGGGAATGTATTCATGCAGCATGGAGATGCACTCTTTACCTGGGATGCAGATTCTGGACTCCTGAATACACTCAGCGCGGTTCGAGGCACCGTCCGCGAATCGATTTCGTTGCCCGGGATTTCCAGATTGATTACAACGAGCACCAGCAGCGGCGATTTGTATGCGATGAGCCGTAGTGGTCGAATCATAAAACTCGTCCCCCGCAACCCCCGGAATTCCCAATAATGGTCTCGATGCTTTCCGGTCATTGCTGTTTTCTTTGCAACACCTTTATCCTGCGATCCTTATGACTGTGCCCGATCCCATTCGCCGTGCACTTCTATCGGTCAGTGACAAGACCGACCTGGTTCCCTTTGCGCGGGGCCTGGTTTCGATGGGCGTGGAAATTGTGTCCACGGGAGGAACCGCGAAAGCATTGCGTGAAGCGGGATTAGATGTTTTGGGAGTCGAAGAAGTTACGGGCTTTCCGGAAATGATGGATGGTCGGGTCAAGACGCTGCATCCTCTGATTCACGGCGCTTTGCTGGGCAGACGGGATATCGATGAGCATATGTCGGCAATGGCGGATCATGGGATTACCCCGATCGACCTGATTTGCATCAACCTGTACCCCTTTGAGAAAACGATCAAACGAGAAGGGGTCAGTCGCGAGGAGGCAATTGAGCAAATCGATATCGGAGGACCGGCCATGTTGCGCTCGGCAGCGAAGAATCACGCCTTCGTTACGGTGGTGACCAGCACAGAACAATACGATCGGGTCATCATGGAAATGAAACAGAATGATGGCGGCACAACGCTGGAACTGCGTCACGACCTTGCCGCGGCTGCATTCACGCGAACTGCGGAGTATGACACGACCATCAGCGCGTGGATGTGTTCACGGAGGGAGCAGGCCTTTCCGGAAATGCTCCGGCTTAATTACACCCGACATTCCGATCTACGCTATGGTGAAAACCCTCATCAAAAGGCGACGGCATACACCAACCCTGCTTCAGGAGAGCCCAGTGTTATCTCCGGGGATCTGCTTCACGGCAAGCAACTCAGTTTTAATAACCTGAACGATGGGGCTGCCGCCCTGTCTCTGGTGCAGGATTTGTATTCTGTGCATCCCGGTCGCCATGCTGCAGCAATCATCAAGCACGCCAACCCCTGTGGGGCAGCGGTGGCGGACTCACTTCAAGTCGCCTTCTCCCGGGCCTATGAGGGAGATCCACTTGCGGCCTATGGAGGAATTCTGGCTCTGGGCAGCCGAGTCGATGATGACACTGCAAAAGAAATCTGCGAAGGGAAAAAATTTCTGGAGGTGATCATCGCTCCCGGTTATGACGATTCGGCGCTGGTACAATTGAAAGAGCGTTGGAAGAATGTGCGGGTTCTCGATGTTCATTCAATGCAACACACGGGTCGACGCAAAATTAATTACGGCTCCATTCCCGGCGGTATGCTGGTTCAGGAAAGGGACACACTGCTCTCTCGCCCGGATGACTGGATTCATGCCGCCGGACCTGTTCCGAATTCTGAATTGCGTGAGGACGCCTCCATGCTCTGGATTCTCACCAAGCATCTGAAATCAAACGCCATTGCGATTGGTTGTGGCGGACAATTGCTGGGGGCGGGCATGGGGCAGGTGGATCGAGTGAGTGCCTGCCGTCAGGCGATCGAGCGGGCGGGGAATCGCATCCAGTCTGCATCTCGACCGGTCATCGCCTGCTCTGATGCCTTCTTCCCCTTTTCCGATGGACCGGAACTGCTGATTGAGGCCGGGGTGAAGTGCATTGTCCAGCCCGGCGGTTCCAAGCGAGACAAAGAAACAATCGATCTCTGTGATGAAAAAGGGGTTCCCTGCCTGATCACGGGAGTGCGGCATTTTCGGCATTGATATGTTTAACTTTTCTCCACTATCATGTGGGTATGAGTTCAGTGGATTTTGGTCGGTACAGTCAGGATTATGCCCAACACCGGGCGGGTTATCCGGCAAGATTTTATCAATGCCTTGAGTCTCATATTTCGTTGAGTGGCACACGCGCGCTGGACATTGCGACAGGTCCCGGGATCATCGCTCTGGAACTTGCCCGGCGCGGCGCATCCGTAACCGGCATCGATATGGCGCCGGGGCAGATCCATGCGGCTCGTGAGCAAGCGGATAAACACAATCTTTCTGAACGATGTGAGTTCACGGTTTCGCGAGGGGAGGATTATGACCCGGGAAAGAGAACATTTGATCTAGTCATTGCGGGTCAATGCTGGCGTTGGTTGGATCAGAGGCAAATCTTTCATAATGCCCGGCGATGGCTTCGACCCGGCGGGCTTTTTGTCATCACCAATTTCGACTATGTGCCCACACCATCTTCTTCGATCGCGGCGACCTCTGAAGAACTCATTCTCAAACATAATCCCGGCTGGACTCTGGCGGGGAAAAACGGTCTCTATCCAGAACAGATTGAACAGGCGACTGCCGCAGGATATGCACTAATTGAGCAGACCTGCTTCGACCACGACCAGCCGTTTACACACGAAGCATGGCGGGGACGCATGCGTACCTGCAATGGAGTGGGGTCGGGGGGCATGACCGATGATGTGGTTCGAGTGTTTGACCGCGAGTTGGAGATCATGCTCCGGACAAACTTTCCGGAAGAACCCCTGATGATCCCCCACCGGGTATGGACGGTCATTTCGCAACCATCGGAGACTTGCGCCTGATGAAGAAAAACTCGAATGGTCTCATTACCGATACTCTGGGACATACCCGCTGCTGGTGGTGTGGAGATGATCCCCTTTATGTTCAGTATCACGACATGGAATGGGGGGTGCCGCAGGATGATGATCAATCCATGTTCGAGAAGATCGTGCTGGAGGGTTTTCAGTCGGGACTGAGTTGGTTGACGATTCTGAGGAAGCGGGAAAATTTTCGCAGGGCTTTTCGGGATTTTGATGTTGAAGCGGTAGCCCGATTCAATCGGCGTAGCGTGGACCGGCTGCTTAATGATGCGGGGATCGTGCGGAATCGATTGAAGATTGAAGCGACGATCAAGAATGCAGGGCGGGCGATAGAGTTGATCGAAGAATTCGGATCGCTCGCCGCCTTTTTCAGAAAATATGAACCGAAACCCGGATCTCGTCCGAGTCGCATCACCAAGGCGTTTCTCATGGCCCACACCACTTCTACTGAGTCTATTGCCCTCAGCAAAGACCTCAAGAAGCGCGGCTGGTCATTCGTAGGGCCAACCACCATGTATGCTCATATGCAGGCGATGGGGATGGTGAACGATCATATTGAGGGATGTCAGGCCCGGAAACGGGTAGCGCAGTCTCTGAGAAAACTTCACTCCTGAATCGAATAAAACGACCGATAACCACACCCTTTCCCTATTTTCCGGGTTTTGTCCTTTCCTCGGCCGATGAGAGAGCGTATCCTACAAAGGGGAAAACGCCCTGATTGGAGACCGTCATGACCGGAATGGGGTTGGCTCTCAATGAAAATGTACTCGTCCTGAACCGGCTTTATACCGCCATTCGAGTCGTGCCCGCCCGCCGTGCATTCACTCTGCTTTGCAAAGATGCGGCTGAAGTGATCGCGGTCGAGAATGGTCGCTATCTCAATTACGATTTTGTCACCTGGACGGAGATCGGCGATCTGCAGCGGGAGTTCGAGCCGCACAACCACACCTGGATCCGTACGCCCCGTCTGGTTATTGCCGTCCCCAAAATCATTCGTTTACTTGGCTACGACCGCATGCCTCGGCAGATGGTCAAACTCAATCGTCGGAATTTGTATGCCCGTGATGGCAGCAAGTGTCAGTATTGTGGAAAATCATCCCCTTTGCGCAATCTCACTCTCGATCATGTGGTTCCCAGAGTTCAAGGAGGGGGACACAGTTGGGAAAATCTGGTTTGTGCCTGCGTAAAATGCAATGCCCGCAAGGGAGGTCGCACGCCTCAACAAGCCCATATGAAACTCATTCGAAAGCCCGTGCGTCCCCGCCGGAGTCCGACGATTACGCTGAGTCTGGGCAAGGAGAAATATGCCTCATGGAAAGCATTTCTCAATGAGGCATATTGGACGGTTGAGTTGAAAGATTGAACCAGAGGCCTTGAGGCCTCTCTCTAGGTCGCGCCCACGCTGACACCTACTGGCTGATCATGCGGATCATAATTCGGTTGGAGAGCAATCTCCAGGGGAAGGCGTTTTCCACTTCCATCGGTGGGTATATTGTCCTGGTCGATGATCCGCTGGATGGCCATCACGCCTTCCAGTAGCATCTCGGGACGGGGAGGACACCCCGGCACATACACATCGACAGGAATAAACTGATCGATGCCTTGCACGACTGCGTAGGTATCAAACACTCCGCCGGTAGAGGCGCAGGCCCCCATGGAGATCACCCACTTCGGCTCACACATCTGTAAATAGATGCGTTGGAGTACGGGAAGCATTTTCACGGCGACCCGTCCCGCTACGATCATCAGATCCGCCTGCCGGGGACTGAATCGGAATACTTCCGCACCGAATCGGGCGAGGTCATAGCGGCTGGCGGCGGTGGACATCAGTTCGATGCCGCAACAGGCGGTGGCAAAGGGCATGGGCCACAGAGCGGATCTGCGAGCCCAGTTGATCACCCGGTTCAATTGCGTCGTCATGACCCCATCGACGGGAAGAGCGGCTTCAAGACCCATGGCTGATTCTCACAATTGGTGAAGGGAGCGATGTCATACCGCACACCATGGTAGCCCGAACACCCATTCCAAGCAACGAAGTATTTTATTTTCTCCCGGTCATCTTTTTCAGATCTCGCTCACTTTGAGCGATGCGGAAGAGGCGAGAAACTTTCACCATCTTGACCAATTTCATCAGATCGTCATTCATCCCAAACAGAATTGTGGCTCCTCCCCGTTGATGCATGGTATTTCTGATTTCGATGAAGAGCATCAATCCCACGCTGGAAATGATCTTCAATTTCGAGCAATCAAATACGACATACTGGATGTCTTCCCTGAAGTGGGACAATTCTCGAACAATTTCAACATTGATGATCGATGCTTCACGGGTGGTCAGTTGGGGACCATCTGGGCAAACCACAAGAATGCCATTTTCATTTTTCAGGGTGACAAACTGGTTGGATTCATCCTGGGTCTGGAGGGGTGGGTTTTTTACTGCCATACAAACCTATCGACCGCATGGGAAAGAATCTTGGGTTTCAAAAGAATATGAATCATAACCGATTGAGAATATGACTTATCGGCTGGTATGTTGTTTCCGGGGGGTGGCACGCGATTTCTGTGCGGGCTGTGAATTCTCCCTTGACCCAATTTAAGCGGTGATGATCTTCGGGTCTTGAATTCACCTTGGATTCTTCCGATTCCTCAGATGTGGAAGTGAATCAGGTCATCACGAGAAGATTCGAGGGCTGGACTCATTTTCATCACAAGTCGCTGATTGATCGACTTCACCTTATCTCGATTCTCTGGGTGCTGACTGTCTTCGGGACTCCGCAATTGACAGGAGCATTCACTTCGAAGTCTGCGCCTACCCCACTGAGTGCATTGGCTCAGGATTCGGAACCATTTCGCGATGCCCAGAAATCACTCCCCCCCCGCTTTCAGATTCTGGAAACCCGTCGGTTTATCATTTTCTCTGATACTGACTCGGGATGGACGCGGACTCAGGCGGATCGGCTGGAACGCACCCATCACCAGTTTTTACGGTTTACCCGCCGTCTGGGGCTGGATCCGGAGCCGCTTCGCCACAAACTGGTGTGCGTTCTCTTCGATCGGCGCGATGATTATCAGGCCTTTGCCCGACAGCACGATGATGTCGCCGATCCCTGGATCGCAGGGTATTACTCTCCGCAACACGATCGCATTGTGTTCTACAATGTTAAATCGAACCCCAGCGTTACTCGGGCCAGAATCAAATTGGGAGAGATGCGCGATCGAGTTGCCGCTGTTTCGAGAGATGCAAAGGCGGCGGCACGGCGGGGAGATCGAGAAATTGCCCAATCACTGCTTGAACTCAACGACCAGTATCGAGAGCACATCGATCACGAATTGGAGCGGGTGGAGGAGTTTTCCGAGCGGGTGAGTGTGGCCACGACCATTCATGAGGCCGTACACATGCTGTGCTTCCATACGCGAGTCCAATCTCCTCGCGTGCAGTATCCCCTGTGGATCTGCGAAGGATTGGCCACTGCATTTGAGACGACGCAGCCCCGGCAAGCGTTCGGACCTGATTTTGAATATCCCATTCGTCGCGAGCGTTTCACCGAACTGCTCGACCAGAATAATCTGTTGGATTTAAAGCGGCTGGTCACCATTACCGGGGTAACGCTGGATGAGGACAAAACAGACCGAGTTTACCATCAGAGTTATGCGCTTCTCACCTGGATGCAACGATTCCGCAAAAAGGAATTAGCCCAATATTTTCGGCTCATGCAGGATGAACCCCCCGGCGCTCCGACCGCGGAACGACATCTGGAACTGTTTGAACAGGCGTTCGGAGATGTCAATCGACTCCAGCGAGTCTGGCTGCGCCACGAACGCTCTCAATGAAAGATGCTGTCGATCAGGCACGCCCCTGGAACTTGAGTGATGGGGAATCGTCGACGGCTGAGGGTCGGTTCAGATCGGTCCCTACGGCGATATCGGGAGTGACGATATCCTCGCTTGATTCACTATTCTTTTCATTCGACTTTCCGGTATTGGGCTCATTGATCAATGAATCAGCCAGATCCCGCAAAGTTTGAGCCACGCTTGCCGCATCGCTGGAAGGAGGTGCTGAGGTGGCCTGGTTCTCAAACATCGTTGCCGCCAGTTCCCGGGCTTTCGATTCGAGGCGAATTTCGACATGGGCTACCGCCTCTGCTACGCGCTCGAACATTTTTCGTTCCAAGGTTTCAGCAATCGATTCGAAATTCAATGTGTTTTCCGAGTTTTGATCGAACGATGCTTTGTTTTCCTCATACCGATCGAGTTGAGTCATCACTTTTTCCACTCGTTCGATCTGCGTTTGAAACGCCTTGAGAATTCGGGCACTCAAGCGCAGGCGCTCCTGAAGGAGCATTGAGGTCTTCCTGCCCTGCAACTCAATATTTTCAGACTGGCTCTGATTCTCTTCGAGTTTTCTGCAAATGACCTCTGCTTCATTCACCAGGGAGCGCAGTGATCCCGCCAACTCATCAAACGCCCGCTGGTCGATAACTCGAGGGGCAAGAAAAACATCGGGTTCATTTTTCGGGCGGGGTGAAGTTGTCATGCCCTCTGTATCCATACCAGGCGCTTCGCCATTGGGGGCAATGCTGATTACCTGACGGGCGCGGGCGACTCCATGGGGAGGCGGCATCCCGAATGCAGTCAGTGGTTCCGGATCATTCGTGCGGCGTGCGGTCATGGCAGAGGTCTTGGAGATCGGGGGGGAAAACGAGGGGTTAACAACTGAGACATATCTCCCCACCCTTTTATTATCGGTCGGGTTCATTCATTTTCTTGATGGCCTTGTTTTTTGCTTGAATTGAGTTCATTCAGGGCAGAATCGAGGCCAGTGTCGAGCCGGAGGCCCGTTTTCGTTGGGCTTCCCGCAAGTGGTGAAGCATCCCGCATCCCTGAGCCATGCCTGCTTCATCCGCGAGCAAGAATCCCACTTCAATCAACGATTGAGCGGGAATCTGATCCGGCGGGCGGGCAAGAATCACCGCTGGCTCTTCCTGATCGAGGCGATGGAGGAAACCCTGTTCCACCAGATGTTCGATCATGAGAATCACGGTGGTCTCGGCGATCCCCGTTTCCTCGGTTATCTCACGAGTTACGGTTTTGCGTCCTTCTTCAAATCGCCTCGCCACGACTTCCATAACGGCCAGGACCGAGGCAGGATCGACTACGCCTGTCGGTTTGTGCTTGGGCTCATATTCCTCCATGCGTCGTCCGCCGAGCAACTGAAGAATGGCGCTGACTTCCAAGCCGAAAAGGACCACCAGCCACATGAGATAAACCCAGAACATGAAGAGGGGGATCAGTCCCAGTGAGCCGTAGAGTTGACTTATGGAAATTGCGTTTTCCAGATATGCCCCCATCGTGCGTTTGCCGATTTCCAGAAGCACCGCCGCCATAAATGCTCCGGCCAGGGCTGGTTTGATACCCACAGTGGAGTTGGGCAACAGTTTGTACACGACGAACAGGACCAGCCAGGTGGCGACAAAACTCCACAAGACCGGGGTTGATTGCAGGAACCAGCTCCCGGTATCCGATCCCTCCAGAAACATGGCGAATTGGCGATCGACATACATCGACATGGCGATTGCCCCTGGAGCGAGAGTTATCACGGTCCAATAGATCGGCACCCGCCTAGCCCACGACCGACCTTCTGGAGCACGGTAAATAATATTGAATGATCCCTCGATCGTCACCAATAGACTGATGGCCGAATAAATCAATACCACGACCCCCACCCAGGTGATGGCCGCCAGATTGATGTGCTCTACCTGTCCGACCAACTCCAGCAACCAGGCACTCAGCGTTTGCCCCTCCACATCTCCACCGACCTCGGCATTCGCCAATTGCACCTGAAAATTATCGAGGCCAATGCCGGCAAAGAATCGCTCCAATATGCCGAGAAAAGCGTCGAACTGCCCCACCGCTTTGACGGTGATCGTTCCCACCACGAGCACGGGCAGGAGGCCGAACAGGGTGCGGAACGAGAGTGCGGCTGCCATCTGGGGCGCTCGATCCTGTTGCAGTTGCTTTGCCCCGTGCCTTCCCAGATCATTGACGAACCGTACGGCTTTCTGCCATTTGGTCAATTCACTCCTCGGCTCGTGGACCACCCGTTTCAGCCAGTCCAGCACCGAATATATTCGCTCACGAATCTTCATGACTTGTTTTCTATCGGCCATATGTTCCCTATCCTACTTCCGATCGTGTCCATCCCGCTGGATTCTTCATCGGGACAGGCCTATTGTTCGCCCTGATGACTCTCACGAATACTCATATGTCCCCCCAAAACTCTCCAAATCGATCAGATTCACCTCAACTTTCGCCCGGATGGGGGAAGGGGGTAAAGCGTGTACCTTCCCGGAGGAGCAGCAAAATATCAACCAGCAGGCATGAATTCACGGACGCGACTCGAGGTGAGCGGCTGCATAAGGTGCTGGCCGCCGCCGGGGTTGCTTCCAGGAGGGCGTGCGAAGAATTGATTCGGGAGGGGGAGGTGCGGGTAAATGGCCATCTGGTTGACTCCCTACCGGCATGGGTGAATCCTCATGAGGACTCCATTACCGTTCGGGGCAAGAAAATCCGCCTGGCTCTCGGCAGCATATGCCTCATGCTCTATAAACCCCGGGGCTACGAATGTACGGCCTCCTCAGAGAGCGTATACCCGTCCGTACTCAATCTGGTGGCGGATCATCCCGCCAATGCGCGGTTGTTTCCTATTGGTCGTCTCGATGTGGATTCATCCGGTCTTCTGCTCCTCACCAATGATGGGGTACTGGCTCAGCGACTCACTCATCCCCGATATGGGGTTCACAAGACATATCATGTGACGGTGCGGGGCATGCTGGACGACGCCGCGGTGGGCAAGTTGGAGCGGGGCATTTTTCTGGCAAAGAAAGCCGGGCCATCTCGACGAACCCGAAAACCAACGCAAAATAATACAGGAGGAAGAACGGCCCAATCTCACATTAAATTCATCAAGAAACTTCGCGATCGCACTCTGCTGGAGATGACATTGCGGGAAGGGCGGAACCGACAGATTCGGCGTATGCTGGCCGACCAGGGATTTCCTGTCAAAAAACTCCGTCGCCTGCGCATCGGGCCGTTGAAACTCACCGGTTTGCGTCCCGGTCAATGGCGCGAACTGGAACCAAAGGAACTCATCGGTCTGCGAAACGCGGCCGGTCTGGAGTAAGGATCAGTTTTCGAATTCATGCGATTGCGGGGGGTCGGATTCATCTTCCTGCAAAACGAGTTCAATTTCCGCATCAATGTCATCCTGAATCACGGTGACCTGACGCAAACGAACGAGTTCGAGGGTGGCGAGGAACAGGCCGATGCGACCCCCGGTTCCTGTTTCGGTCAAATCCCGAAATACATTTTGAAGAATCAGCCGCCCTGCCTGTTCCCGATGGAGACGATCCAGCAGATCTTCCTGATACAGGGCAATGGGTGTTTCATCCATGTCCACTCGATGCTCACCCAGTCGGGTAAAGTCGATGGCGGCAGCAATGTTTTCATACGCCTCCGAGAGGTCCAGAAGGTGGAGGTCTTCCAATTCAAACTCCACAGGATCGGGTTCGACCGTTTCAGAACTCTCGGCAACCTTCATTCGCACCGGCCAGCGCTGGGTGAAGGCGACTCGCCTCTCTTCCAATTCCTCGGATGCGACCCGGAATCGCTGATACGCCAGAAGAGAGCGTACGAGGTCTTCCCGAGGATCGAGCCCATTATTCTCCTCTCCTGAGGAGCTTGCCCCCAGGAGATCGCCGGTTTCTGACCCTTGATGACCCTCTTCATCCTTTGGTGCTGGAGGTGAAATAGTGCGGGATTTGACCTCAATCAGGGTTGCCGCCATGAGGAGAAATTCGCCGGCAAGTTCGAGATCGATATCGTCCTGAGCATGAAGAATGGCGAGATATTGATCGGTGATAGCCGCGATAGGGATATCGGTGATGTCCACCTCGGCTCGCCGGATAAGATACAGCAACAGATCAAGCGGGCCGTGGAAGGCATCAAGAGCGACGGTGTAGGTTTCCTGAGTGGTGGTGGACATGGGGTGAGTATGAATCATGAGAATATGGAGTTGTGTTGACCAGGGTTGATTCTATCGCTTCACAGCCGATCGGGGCTACAATGACCGCTTCATCATACCCCCGGAGTACTCTCTTGCCTCCTTCCCCGGATACGAAAATTTCCGAAGCCACCTTTATTGCCGAAGTCCTCCGAGCGGAGGCGGAGGCGATTCTGCGCATTGCAGAAGGATCTGAGGCATCTTCCAGCCACTGGAGCAAAGCCCTCGATCTCCTTGCCTCCTGCTCCGGTCATGTCATCGTCTCAGGAATGGGAAAAAGCGGTCTGGTGGGTCAGAAAATCTCCGCCACTCTCGCCAGTCTGGGTCAGCCCTCACACTTTATTCATCCTGCCGAAGCAGTGCATGGCGACCTGGGGCGAATCCGTCGGGGTGACATCGTCATGCTACTGAGTTACTCTGGGAATACTGAAGAAGTGGTCAATCTGGCCGCGATTCTCCGCGCCGATGGAGTGAAGACCCTGGGGCTATCCCGAGACAACAGCACCCATCTCGCAGAATTGTGTACGACCCATCTTGCTGTGGGTGATGTGACTGAGGCATGTCCTCTCAATCTCGCCCCCACCGCATCAACCACCGCCCAACTGGCCATCGGAGACTCCCTCGCCCTTGCCCTCTCTCGACGACGCCATTTCAGCGCCGATGATTTTCATCGTCATCATCCCGGCGGCATGCTGGGAGCAGGATTGAGAAAAATTACTGAAGTTCTTCGATTCCGTGTCGAAGAAAATCTCCCCGTAATTCCCGATCACCTGTCCGTTCAGGAAGCACTGGTTCAGGCCCGAAAGCAGGCGGCAGGATCACGGCGGGCTGGCGCCATGCTTCTGGTAAACCGGGATGGGCAACTCTCCGGTTTATTTACCGATGGTGATCTCCGCCGACTTCTGGTGATAAAAGAAGACGATCCCACGGCATTACTCCATCAACCCATCGGTGAGGTGATGACCCCCCATCCCCGCCATCTCACGGTGAACGATCTCGTTCGCGATGCCGTCCAACTTATCCGAGAGCATCGGGTGGATGAAATCCCCGTTCTCGATATGCAAGGGAAACCGGTGGGATTGGTGGATGTTCAGGATCTCATCGCCATGAAGGTGGTGCAGGAGTAACTCCCGGCTAGCCCCAGCAACACACCCGGTTCCATATCTGAATTCTCCATCTGTCGCGGAAAAAGCCAATTTCGACGGTACACTATGCCCATGCCCCCTCCAGAATCAGTCGAACCCAAGTCAATCCGACTTCTCATCCTCGATGTGGATGGAGTCATGACGGATGGCGGGGTTTGGCTGGATCATAAAGGCAGGGAAATCAAGCGATTCAACGCTCAGGACGGCATGGGCATTCAACTCTGGCATGAGGCGGGGGGAAAGACGGCCATCATCACGGGTCGTTCCAGTGGAGCCGTAACCCAACGGGCAAGCGAGCTTGGCATCACTTGCGTGCATCAGGGGGTGAAGGACAAGTTATCCGTTTTTCACAACATTCTGGGGGAATTCGGGATTACTGCGGTTGAATCAACCATGTTGGGCGATGATCTGGCTGATCTGCCGGTCATGACCTCCTCGGGGTATCCGATGGCGGTCGCCAACGCCACACCCGAAGTTCTCTATGAGGCGTTCTACATCACGGAGGCACCGGGGGGTCATGGAGCCGTTCGCGAAGCCATCGAACACCTGCTCTCCGCCCGAGGGGAATGGGACAAAGTCATCAACCAATTCAGACTCACACCATGAACTCAGAACGACAACAACTCCTCGGTGATGTCCCCCCTCCCCGCCGTCGCTTCCCTGCCCGACGCCTCCGATTCTCCCCGACTCTGGTGGCTGGAGGAATCGTCTTCGGCATCATTCTTCTGGTGGTGGTGATGAATATTAGCAGCAACCCCGGGGACAAGAACAAGGAATCCGAATTGACCACCGGGATCACCGAACTCATTACTCCAGATCAACTCGAAGAGACGGATCTGACAGAAGGATCCGCATTGGATGCCCGGACCAGCAGTGTGGTCGATTTGCCCCAGGGGGGATGGATTCAGACCACCAAAGAAAATGGAGAGCCCGCTCAGCAATATCGATTTTCCAAACTCGATCCTACGCCGGATGGATATGGTGCGGGCTGGCTCCTGATGCAGCAACCCCAGGCGGATTTTTTCCTTTCTGAGAATCGCATCGTGTCCATGACGGGTGATTCCGCCCTGGCCTTTGCTCCCGGCCGTACTTTAACGGAGGGTACGCTCACCGGGAATGTGGTAATCCGGATGTTTGAATCGATTGATGGACAAACTCCCGATCCCCGTCGAGCCCCCCCCACCCTGGAAATCCGCACCCAGGAAGCGACTTTTGACAACTTTACCGGAGAAATAATCTGTACCGGAACGGTGGATATTCAGTCGGCGGCGGTTCATATTCCGGGACAGGGATTACGCTTGCGGATGAACGATCGTGCCGGTCGCATTGAGTCGTTGACCATGCAAAGCGTGGAAACCATTCGATTGATCGCCCCGGAAAAGACGACGGCGGTGGCGAACAGACAATCACCGGCCATTCCCCGCGTGATTCTGGCTCGTCATCGTCAGGGGGGACCATCGGTTCCTTCCACATCATCCTCAGACCCTCAGTTTTATGTATTGACCCTCCACAAGGATATTCGCATCGTGCAGGGGGATGATCGTTCTGGTCGCACCGCCACCGGCGACGCCATGTTCATTGTGTTTTCCCTGGAAGGATCGACGGCCCGTTCCTCCCTTTCTGAACGAAATCCCGCGGACACCAAATCCCCGATGCGGTTGACCTCCACTCCGGCTCCTCGCCCGTTGCTGCATTCGCTGGCTACGCTGGCAGTCGCTTCTTTCGATGACGATGCGGGTTTGTTTCACCCCACCGCGGACGATCTGATCACGACGATAAATTGTTCCGGTGGGTTGGATATGGTCCCCGCGGCGAACGATGAGAATCGATTGGATTCACCTGATGACCTGCGCCTGACGCTCACCGGCGCCCCGGTGGTTCTTAATGATGCAGGAGAGGATTTTCGGGGGGAATGTGGTGAGGCCGTTTTCCACGGCCTGGAAGAATCCGTTCATCTCATTGCCTCCGCCGCTCATTCCGTCATGATCGCCAGTCCACAACTCGAAGGCGGGGGAGAGCATTTCTTCTATAGCAAAGCCATGCACCGGGCGGGATTCAGGAATGCGGGATGGCTTAATGCTGGGTCACAATCCTCAGATGGACCTGCGAAACATGAAGATCCTCTGGAGAAACTCCATATCACCTGGACGGAAGGGGTTGATTTTGCCTTTTCGGAACCCCCAACCTCCGGAAATCCCGAATCACCCAGTTCGACTGCGAAGCCAATCTTGAATTCGGCGGAATTTCGTGGGGAAGTTAAGGTTGCCAGTGATCGGGGGACGATCAATGGAGAACTTATTCACCTGGAATTGAGCGCTGACAAGGTGGGTAAGTCTGTGCCGAAGAGCATGGTTGTGCAGGGCAAGGTCAAGGCAAGCGATCCGGATATCACCCTATGGGCAGATGATCTCGACATCGCGTTTATCGTGGCCGATCCAGATGTAACTCCCTCACCTGATGAAGGTGATGATACTTCCATATTCGGGGGAGATATGGACATTGACACGCTCACCGCCTCGGGAGATGTACAGACCCTCCTCTCTGATGGTTCCCGCGCTTTTGCCGACCACATTCACGGCGAGGCGAGCACCCAGACCATCGAGTTCACCGGCGACAATGTGGTCTTCGTGTCCGACCGTCTCCTGCTGGATCGCGGGAAGCATTACACCCTCCGAAAGAAGGACGGAGTGTTCCACGGCGAAGGACCTGGCCAGGCCCGCATCTTCAGCGAAGCCATTCAAGTCGATGACGATCGCCGCATCCCCCGGCCCTGGACCGAGCATCCCGCGCCCAATCCCGAAGTGCAGGCCCGGTGGAATCGGTCGATGGAGTACGATCACACCTTTAATGAAGAAGCTGGGAAAATCGACCTCGAGGGCAAGGTGCAGGCCGTGTCTCAGCCCTCTCCCCGGCAACTGGATTCCCTGAAAGGCGAAACCGTTTCGCTGGAGTTTGCGCTGGAAAAAGAAAATTCACTGAAGCGGGGTGATGCTCCCCCCCCATCCACCATCACCGCACCGACATTCAAAGAGGATCAAAAGCGGCGCCAACTCAGTCAGATGGTGGCGACGGGCGAAGCGGTCATGGAAAGCCGTTCCTGGCTGATGGATGACCATTCCGATTCTCCCCGCATCTTTTCCATTGCCGCCCCGCACATTGAGTTCGACAACCTTTCCGAAGAAGCGTTGGCGAAGGGGAAGGGTGAAATGCTTATTCGAACTCCCCGCCCCCCGAATTCGAGTGTTGAAGATTCAGGGGGCACCACCGCTCCATTTTCTTCTCAGGGCACTTCGCTATTCCGTTGGACGGACAAACTAAAAATGACTCCCGCCCTTGGCGATACCAGTGTGATCACGATTCGCGGCGATGTCCGGGCGATTCACAAATCGAGCGATAGAGAAACCGCCATCATTACCGGCGACCGACTCGACGCCACCATCGCCCTGGACACACCATCGGAATCTGAAGAATCATCAGTAAAGATTACAAAGCCACGCCGGGGAGACCATCTTTCTTTCGGTGGGCCGCGGCAGATCCGGAAACTCTTCGGCCAGGGCGCCATATTCATCCGCACACCCACCCGCGAGGTGTTGTGCGACCGATTTGAATACAACCTGATCACGGAAATTGCGGAGATGAGGGCGAAGGGGAGCGGCCGGGTCACGATCAAAACGATCGGCTCGTCCGATCTCACCCAGGCCGGGCTGGTTTACTGGGACATGGCGCGGGATTCCATTACTATCGAACGGGCGACCGGGGGTTGAGGATTGGCCAAATTCTTTCTTCTCAAATTAATCCACTTTTTATTCGAGGAACGATTCCATGCTGGGCAAAGTGTTCAAGGCATATGACATTCGAGCCATCTATCCCAAACCCCTGAGCGAAAAACTCGCGTGGCAGATCGGTTACGGCACGGCGAAATATCTGACCGAGGAAGCCGCCAGCGAAGGCCACGATGAGCCGATGATGCGGCACATCGTGGTCGGCCGGGACATGCGCAAGAGTTCTCCCGCCCTGGCAGAATCATTGAAGGATGGGATGCGGGCGTTCGGGGCCCATGTGATCGATGTGGGCATGGTGGATACGCCCTTCGTTTCTTTCGCCATTAATTACCTCGGTTGCTGCGGCGGGGTGCAGGTGACGGCGTCGCACAATCCCGCCGAGTACAACGGCTTCAAAATCTCCAAGATCGAAGCCCGTCCGGTTGGGCAGACCACAGGTCTCGATGACATCCGCAAATTCGCCGCCGTGGCGAATCCGGACAAGATCAAGGTGGACCCCGCACTTCGAGGTCGGGAGGAGGATCGTGATTTATGGAGTGCGTACCGGGAGCATGTGCATCGCTTTCTCGATCCAGATCTGCGGGAGGGGAAGAAGAAACTCAAAATAGCCATCGATGCCTCCAACGGCATGGCGGGGACGATGATTCCTCAGGTGTTCGATGGCGTGCCGGGTTTGGAAATCATTCCCCTGAACTTCGACAACTCGAAAGGCGAGTTTGTACACGAGCCGAATCCGCTCGTCGAGTCCAACCTTGATTCACTCCGCGAACTGGTGCTCAAGGAAAAGGCGGATCTGGGCATCTGTTTCGATGGGGATGCCGACCGCTGCATGGTGGTGGATGAACAGGCGGGCATCGTGGGCTGCGACCTGCTCACGGCGTGGCTGGCCCCCCACTTCCTCCGGCACGATCCGGGTTCGTCGATTGTGTTCGATCTCCGTTCCAGCAAATCCCTGCCCGAGATGGTAACGGAAGCCGGGGGGCAGCCGGTGAAATCCCGGGTGGGGCATGTGTTCATGAAACAGAAACTGCGGGAGACCGGCGGGGTGTTCGGAGGTGAACTCTCCGGGCATTTTTACTTCCGAGACAATTTCTGTGCGGACTCCGGGGCCATCGCCTTCGCCGCCGTGGTGAGTGCTCTGGCGACTACTTCCGGGGGAATGAGCAAGCAGATCGCTCCCGCCCGGCGGTACGCCCAGTCCGGCGAGATCAACTTTGAAACAGAGGAAAAGGAAGAAGCGATTGATGACCTCAAGCGGGCCTATCCCTCGGCGACGATCGAGGAACTGGATGGAGTCACGGTCGATCTCGACGAGTGGTGGTGCAATGTCCGCATGAGCAACACGGAGCCGCTGCTGCGCCTCAATCTGGAGGGTGCCACCAAAGAGATCATGCACACCAGGGTCGCCGAAGTCTCCAGGTATCTGGGGATGCGGGTGGATCACTGAGTGGGAATTCAATAATCCATGAAAAAGAAGCACCTTCACCAGCCCATTCTGAAGTATCTACTTGTGCTAGCGGGGGTCTTGCTACTGCTTAGTGTTTATAAGTTCTGGCCAACCCCCAGCCCGCGTAGGACACTCTATCATGTAGGGGACATTGTAAAAACTGAAACGGATTCGGGCGAACCTGCGTTCGCATTTACCACGAAAATTGTTCCGAGGGAGGATATTGTCGGTGCCGTGTATATCCGTTGGCCCAATGGATTCGGTAAGGAGGGCGGATTCCTCATCCTGAATATTAACGGTCGCATGCTATCCGATGAGGCTGAAGTAAGTGTCTGGCGAGATCGGATGCGGGCGCACGCGGAGGAATTGCGGCGGGAGGGGGATTTGAAGGAGGCCGAGCGACTGGAACAATACGCCTCCATGCCACTAAAGTAAGAAAACTGACCAGTTATCGAACTGACGATTTCAGAGGTCGAGAATTTTCTCCTTTCTGTGCTAGATTACTCCCATGGATTCACTCATCGCCGCGATCGATCAGGGGACGACGAGTACGCGCTGTCTGGTTTTCAATC
>CAZLXE010000024.1:21264-22873 GCA_964563005.1 uncultured Isosphaeraceae bacterium | reverse complement strand
AAGCGGACAGGGTGGGATTCGAACCCACGGTACGGACAATGCCGTACACGGCATTTCCAGTGCCGCTCCTTAAGCCGCTCGGACACCTGTCCCGTCAGATGCGGTAGTGTATCGACATGGCTCCAAGAGACAACCAACTCCCTTATCATATCGATAAATCATTATTTCAAGGCCAATCGCGATGAGCCGCCGAAACTCCCCGACAAACGGAATCACCGGCCTCCTCATTATCGACAAGCCCCGGGGCATGACCTCCATGGATGTCATCCGCGTCGTCCGTCGTGGCGCAGGAGGGGCGAAAACCGGCCACGCAGGCACTCTCGACCCCCTCGCCACCGGTGTGCTTGTAGTTGCTCTGGGCAAAGCCACCCGATGGATTGACCGTCTCATGGCTACCAGCAAACGCTACGAATCCATCATTGATCTCACCGCTTTCACCACCACCGATGATCTGGAGGGCGAACGCACCGAAATTGCCGTCCCCGATCCCCCCTCCCGAAAGCAAATCGAAAAAATCCTCAAAGATCAATTCACCGGCAACATCATGCAGAAGCCCCCTGCCTTCAGTGCCATAAAAATTAAAGGTCGCCGGGCCTACGACCTCGCTCGCAAAGGAGTGGAAACTGAAATCCCCCCCCGCCCCGCCACCGTTCACTCCATCGGTGTGTTCGATTACGAATGGCCCACCCTCACCCTCGCCGTCCACTGCGCCAAGGGATTCTACATCCGCGCCCTCGCCCGCGCCCTCGGCGAAGCCCTTCACACCGGCGGCCACTGCACCCAAATCCGCCGCACCGCCGTCGGCCCCTTCACCCTGACCCATGCCACCCCTGTCGATGACCTCCCCGAAACCATCACTACCGATCTCCTGATCGATCTTGATAAAGCAGAACAACTCTTGGCCGGTTGACGCTTACAAACCGGGAACGCTCGTCGCTGGCCATAACCAGCCGAAAATCGCCCCGGTAATCAGCCCGAACGCCACCCCATCGACAAAATCCATCAGCATGGCCCGTCCCGGTTTCTGAAACCAGATTGCGTTGGGAATCGCTCCCAGGGCATACGCCATGATCGCCACGGTTCCGGTCAGACGAAACACTTCCATAAATCCCACACCCGGACCGAGGGAGATGGTTCCCACATAGGCCACAATCACACTCACCAGTAAGTAGAACGCCATTGACAATCCCATATTTTTCCCCATATTGGGTTGGCCCGCCCACACATGCAGCACCCCATTCGGCCCCTCTTTCGCTTTCCTTGCATATTCCGGATTGTTGTGATCGTTGCCACACCACGGAAACATGTACACCCCGGGAGCCAGATTTGCCGCCTTCACCGGCCCCACCACCCCATCCTCATCCGGCAACCCCTTGAAATCCGGCTTGTGATGAGGCAACACCACCCAGGCCAGGAAACTGGCAATGAAAATCGCCACCGCTGAAACAAGAATGGGAAGCCAGAGGGAGAGTAATCCAGACATTTTGAACTCCTTTCCTCTTCCCGAGGTTGGAACAATTACCGAAACTTAGATGTTATTTCGGCGTTTGTCAACCCCGAAATATTGAAGACACGCAGGGGATTGGAACCGGGGGTGAGTTCCGGGGGT
>CAZLXE010000024.1:16158-21164 GCA_964563005.1 uncultured Isosphaeraceae bacterium | reverse complement strand
GTTCCGGGGGTTTATACCTTGATCCGCTTCCAGCCCCCGTGAAAAAACCGGCTGGAAAACAGCAATGCCCGCACCCCGAACTCGCCGCACAACCCATACCAGATTCCTTCCAGTCCCCAGCCCAGATACACCCCCATGAAATACGACGCGGGCAGCCGCACCCCATAACTCGAGAGCGTGGTGATGAACAGGGTCCACTTTGTGTCCCCCACCCCCCGCAACCCCTGCCGCACAATCATCAGCACGGCAAAGAACACCTGCATCGTGCCACAGATAAACAGCAGATTGGGGGTGTGATCCAAATGCACCTGCTCCCCGCTGATAATCGAGGTCAGCGTGTCCCCCTGCGTCATATATATCACCCCCAGAAGACCCATGACGACAATCCCAATGCCTGTACACGCCAGAATTGTCTTCTGCGCCATGCGGGGATTCCCCGCCCCCAGATACTGCCCCGCCAGCGCCCCCGCCGCCGTTCCAATCGCAAAACCGGGCAGAAAGCTGAACGATTCCCACTGCACGGCAATGATATGCGCTCCCTGCAAACCCTCTTCCCCTGTTCTCGTGGCAATCTGCCCGATGAACTTCAGAACAAACAAATTCACCGCCCACATGGAAATGCCTTCCAGAAAATTCGGCAGGCCGATATTGACAATTCTCCCAATAATGCCCTTATCCGGTTTCATCAGCCGGGGATGCAATTTCAGATCCTTCACCCCCCGCCGCAGCACCCCCGCAATCAAAATCGCCCCCACCACATAACTCAGCGCCGTCCCCAGGGCAATCCCCAACACATGCAGATCAAAGGAAAAAGGATTCTCCAACTTTCGTTCCCCGAACCTCATCACCGCTCCCGACAGCATCCATGAAAAAAAGATATTCACCACATTCACCCCCACCATGATGATCGATGGCTTGGTCGTCTCCCCCGCCCCATGCAGGCACATCGCCCCCACCATCATGATCCCACTGAACGGCATGGCGCACGACAGGGTACGAATATAAGTCACACAATACCCCGCCGCCTCAGGTGTAAGTTCTGTAACCCTCGCCAGGAAAGGTGCGAACGACCACAACCCGATCCCCACCAGCCCGCCCCACAAAGCGCTCAGCATGAATGCCTGTCCCAACGCCTGTTCACCTTCCTTGATTTTCCCTCCTCCCATCGCCCGGGCAATCAGCGCCTGCCCCCCGATCCCCAGCCCCGTCATCGCAATCCCGATGAACCACCCGATATACGCGGCAATCCCCAGCCCATCCAATGCGGGAACCACAATATCCTTGGGCAGCCCACCGGCAAAAATCTTGTCAAAAAGCCCCAGCAACGCTGCCATCAACTGCTGGACCAGAATCGGCAGGGCCAGAATCCCGATCGCCGACCACATCGACCGCCCGGCCAGTTTCCCCGCCTGAATCGTCCCCGCACTCCCCAACGCCGCCTCCGCCTCCTCCATCGCCATCCCGCCGACTGGCGGATCGTCCGGCGTCAATGCGGAATGCGGATTTTTGTGTTGTTCAGGTGTTTCAGACAAGACGGCGATTGTAGGGTGAGAAACGGCAGGGTGGGCGTTGCCCACCGACTCCCTCCTCAAATCTCCATTTGCTGATTGCTATGCACCCCCTCAACCCTCTGCCCGCGCCCGCTTCTTCCCCTGCTGCTTCAGGGTATGAATATCCATCCGCGAACGAGGCGAGAACACCAGCCGGATCGGAACCTCGGAATACGGCAACTCCTCCCGCAATCGATTCAGCAGATACCGCTCATACTGCCCCACAAACAATTTCGGTTGATTCACCTTCAGCACAATCGTCGGCGGCTGCACCGACACCTGACTTGCATAATACAACTTCGCCTGCGTCCCCAGCCGCGATGATGGCCCCCGCTTCTGTAGAATCTCCTCCACTACCCGATTGAGCGCCCCCGTCGATTCCCGGTGCAACGACTGCTGATGCAGATTCCACGCCATCTTCACCATGTCCTGTAATCCCTCCCCCTCGATCGCACTGATGCACACAATGGGCGCGTAATCCAGGCCCCGCAATTCCTGCGTCACATATTTCAGATAATCCTCCGGCGTCAACTCCGATTCGTCCACCTGATCCCACTTGTTCAGCACGATCACCGTGGGCTTGAACTGATTCTGCAATTCCTGCGACAACTTCTTCTCCACCTGCGAGATCCGCTCCGTCGCATCGATCAGCAACACCGCTACATCCGCCCGCCGCACCGATCGAATCATGCGGCTGTAGGCATAAAACTCCACATCGTCCGCCATGCTCTTTTTCTTCCGCACCCCCGCCGTGTCGATTGCCAGCAAAGTCCGCTCTTTGATTTCAAACCTCACATCCACCGCATCCCGCGTCGTTCCCGCAATCTCCGACACAATCACTCGCGGCTCCCCGGCCAACGCATTGATCAGCGTACTCTTCCCCGCATTCCGCTTCCCGATGATCGCAATTTTCATCTCCGGATCTATCTCACCCTCAGCATCACCCTCGGGAACACTCTCATACAACGCATTGAACAATCGCCGCACCCCGAATCCACTGCTCGCCGAAACGCACACCGGCTCCCCGAATCCCAACCCCGCCATTTCCATCGCATGTGGCTCCCACGATTCCCCATCCACCTTGTTCGCCACCGCCACCACCTTGCTCGTCTGCCCCCGTTGCCGCAGCAGCGTCGCAATCGTTTCATCCAACGCTGTAATCCCCTGCTGAGCGTCCGTCACAAATAGCACCGCCACTGCTCCCTCCATGGCAATGCGAATCTGATCCTCAATATCATCCGTCAGCGAAGTCAAGTCCGCCCCCACATCGTCAAACCGCTTCCCCTCCGCCGTATACACCCCATACCCCCCCGTATCCACCAACTCCACCAGTTTCTCGGGAGTCCCCTTTGGCGTATACAACGGCGGCTCCAGTTCGATCAGCGTCGTCACCCGATCGCGGGTCACCCCAGGCGTGGGATCGACGATCGACACCCGGCTCTTGGCCAGGCGATTGAGTAAACTGGACTTGCCCACATTCGGGCGTCCGATAATGGCGATTCGGGGTAAGGACATGAGCGGGCATTGTAGGCCGCCCCCGGCTCCCGGACATCCCGAAAACCAAGAAAAAACCCCTTGGAGTCATTGCACTCCCCACCTCCTCAATCCAATTCTCAATTCAATATTTTCTGCCCTCGCCTCCTGATTCAGGACACCATCCAAATTGCATGAAACCAACGCCCGATGATCCAAAAGTGAACTCAAAATTGAAGCAACCCACCCTCCAGTGCAACCACCCTGGAATCACTCCCCCGGCATTCCAATATTGAATTCAGAATGACCCTCACCCACCGCCGCCTGCAATCAATCCTTCTCCATTCCAATTCCCCACTCAATATTCCCTTCCCCCGCCTCTCGCTTCAGGACACCAACCAGACGGCATGAAACCACCGCCCGATGAGTCCAAAATTGAATTCACAATCGGAACAACCCGCCCTTCAGTGCAGTGATCCTGGAACCAAACCCGCTTCGTTCCAATCTCCAGTCCAATATTGAACTCAGAATTAGAATCACCAGCACCCGAGTGCAATACCGCCACGCCCACACCCGAGTCCGAAAACAACTCGCCCCAGACACCGCCACGCACCGGGCTGCAATCATTCCTTGCTCATTCCAACTTTCAATTCAATATTGAAACCATCCAGCCGATGTTGTAATTGTAGGATAGTTGTAGGGTGGGCATTGCCCACCAATAGACCAACTCCAACTCTTACCTATTACCTCCTCCCCTCTCTGTGTCCTCTGCGGTCCGCCTCTGGCGGATGGTGAAACAAAAAGAGAACCTCCCATGGACGAATCAACCTTCCAACCGAACTTCCCCGGCCAGATTGTCTCCAGCGCCCTCGCCGGCTCCAAGCACTCCTTCATTCCCAACCCCCTCCCCCCCCAGTGGGAATGGCCCGCTTCCCTCTGGCCCGTGCTTGTGGAAGCCAATCGCGATCTCGCCCGGCTCGACGGCATCGGCAGCCACCTCCCTAACCCCAATCTGCTCCTTCGTCCCCTCCAACAACGCGAAGCCCTCCGTTCCTCTTCCCTTGAAGGTACTTTCGCCACCCCCGAGGAAATCCTCCGTTTCGAAATAGATCCCCGCTACCCCGAATCCAACAACGATCCCGCCAATGTCTGGCGCGAAGTCTATAACTACGGCCTCGCCACCCGCCACCGCCTCAAAACCTCCAAAAAACCTCCCCTCACCCTCAAAATCATCCAGGAACTCCACCACCGCCTCCTCGAAGGCGTCCGCGGTTCCAACAAAACGCCCGGCCAGTTCCGCTCCGTCCCCGTGCAGATCGGCGTCAGTGCCCGCTTTGTGCCGCCCCCGCCGGAGAATGTCGCCGCCTGCCTGAAGGATTTTGAAGACTACATGCAGGGCGAACGCCAGCACGATCCCCTCGTCGACGCCTTCCTCCTCCACTACCAGTTCGAGTCCATCCACCCCTTCACCGACGGCAACGGTCGCGTCGGTCGACTCCTCCTCTCCATCATGCTCAGCGAATGGTGCGGCCTCGCCAAGCCCTGGCTCTACATGAGCGCCTACTTCGACGCCAACAAAGAGGAATACATCACCCGACTCTGGGAAGTCAGCACCAAAAACGCCTGGACCGAGTGGATCGAGTTCTGCCTCCGGGGAGTTATCGAGCAGACCCGCGACACCATCGCCCGCTGCAACCGCCTCCTCGAAATCAAAGACGACCTCAGCCGCCGTGTCAAGGAACTCGGCGGCCATGTCCGCATGATGGGCATCGTCGAACACCTCTTCGACCGCCCCATCGTCACCGTCACCGAACTCAAGGACAAATTCGATGTCACCTACTCCACCAGCAAAGCCGACATCGAAAAACTCTGCGGCGCGGGCATCCTCAAGGAAATCGAAGGCCTCAACCCAAAAACCTTCGTCGCCCCCGACATCATGGGCGTAACCTTCGAAGACATAGACCCCAGACAAAGAGCCGCCGC
>CAZLXE010000024.1:13561-16058 GCA_964563005.1 uncultured Isosphaeraceae bacterium | reverse complement strand
CCGACATCATGGGCGTAACCTTCGAAGACATAGACCCCAGACAAAGAGCCGCCGCCTGACTCCCTCTCCCTTCCCGGGAGAGGGCTGGGGTGAGGGTGCTCGGTACGACAACCCGGTGCCGTCCGCCCATGGCGTAATACAAAGCGGAAGGTCGTGCAAAGGGACATCGCTCCGGCATCACTGACCGCCTACTGCGGTGCTCCGCTCCTCATATTGCAACATCCTCCTCCCCAACGGGTACGATGCATGCGGCCGCCGTGCCCGCTTTCCCATTACCCTATCGAGGATGTTCCATGCTTCAACGCAACTCCCGCCCCCGGTTTCATCGCATTTCCCTCATCCTGATCCCCGCCCTTCTCTGCGCCTCCTCTCTCGCCACCGAGTACCGCACCCCCGCCGAAATCACCACCGCCGCCCGCGCCCTCGCAGATGGATCATCCTCCTGCACCGCTTCCACCATCGGTTCTTCCGGAAACGGCAGTGATCTCACCCTCCTCACCCTCTCTTCAGGCAACGCGGAACAAAACCCCGCCTTCCTCATCACCGCCGGTCTCGATGGCCGCCGCCCGGTCGATTCCGAAACCGCCCTCCGCGTCGCCGAGAACATCCTCACCAACCACCCGGACCTCCTCGACAACCTCACCATCTACATTCTCCCCCTCGTGAACCCCGATGGTCTCGCCCACAATCAGGGCGCCTTCAACCCCTCTCTCCGCACCACCCTCACCCCCCTCGACAACGACCGCGACGGGGCATCCGATGAAGACGGCCCGGTCGATCTCAATGGGGACGGCTACATCACTCAAATCCGCCGCCTCAATCCCCCTCTCGATGATCCCCCCACCCATCTCGCCGACCCCGCCGCTCCCCGCCTCCTGAAAAAACCCGATCCTCTCAATGAAGAAACCGCTACCTACACCCTCTACCCCGAAGGCCTCGATCAGGATCACGACGGCCTCATCGCCGAGGACGGCCCCGGAGGCATAGATCTCGACCGCAACTTCATGCACGGCTGGCCCGCATTCTCTCTCGACGCTGGCCCCGTCCCCCTCTCCGAATCCGAAGCCCTCGCCCTCGCCCAATTCGTCATCGACCACCCCCGCATCGTTGCCGCCCTCACCTACGGCCGCCACGACAACCTCGTCAAACCTCCCGATGGCAAAGGCAAAGGCCCGGAAGGCCGCTCGCCGAAGAACATTGACTCCGGAGATGTCAAACTCTACAAAGAAATCTCCGAACTTTACAAAGACATCACCGGCCAGAAAATCGCCTCCAAAGAAGACATCGCCGGCTCCTTCCACGCCTGGCTCTACGCCCAACGCGGCATCCCCTCCTTCGCCTCCACCGTCTGGGGCAGACCGAAACCCGAGAAAAAAAATGGTGAAGAAAAAAAGGAAGCCCCCTCTGATGCTCCCGATAAATCCCCGGCCGATCCCGTGTCCGGCACCTGGACCGGCTCCCTCAACATCCCGCAGGCGGGCGAGATGGACTTCACCATCACCATGACCCTGAAAGAAGGGAATGCCGTCTCCGCCTCCTTCGACTCCATGATGAGTTTCGACCTCACCGGAACCTATGACCCCGGCAGCGGCTCCCTCACCTTCACCGGAGATATCGGCGAAGGCATGACCCTCGAAATGGATCTCACCATTGATGGAAACTCCCTCTCCGGAACCACCACCGGTCCTGATGGCGAATCCATCGACATCAAAGCCACCCGCTCCGGCGAAGCCCCGGAAACGGGAGAGGGGAAGAAAGGAAACAAAAAAGACAAAAAAAATAAACCCGCCGACGAAGACGCCGCGGCCTGGCTCAAATATTCCGACGATCAGCGTGATGGCGCCGGCTTTGTCGAATGGACCCCCTTCGACCATCCCACCCTCGGCCCCGTCGAAATCGGCGGCTTTGTCCCCGGGTTCAAATTGAATCCTCCCGCTGATGAACTGGATGAACTCGCCAAAAAACAAACTGACTTCATCATCAAACTCCTCGAAAAACGCCCCCGCCTCACCATCAAAGAGCCACAAGTCGAAATGCTCAGCGCAGGGCTTTACGACATCCACTTCGCCCTCATCAACGAGGGCTTCCTGCCCACCAAAACCGCGATGGCTGTGAAAAACCGGGCCACCCTCCCCACCGTCGTACGGCTCTCCTCACCCGTCGAGCGCATCGTCTCCGGCGACCGGGTTAGCCGCGTCTGGGCCATCCCCGGCAGCGGCGGCCGCTCCACCCACCACTGGATCATCAAAACCGAACCCGGTGAAACTGTCACCGTGACCATCCTCAACCAACAATTCGGCGATCAGACCATCACCATCCCTCTGGGAGGAACAAAATGAACACGGCACTCAAAAATAAGTCCTCCCAAACTGTCCCCCCTCCCTCTGGGAGGGGGTTAGGGGGAGGGTTTCTCGGCGACAAATCTTCTATTCGGAATTCACCCATGCTCCGCACCCTCACCGTCCTCCTCGCCCTCTGCGCCTTCACCCTTCCGGGA
>CAZLXE010000024.1:2074-13461 GCA_964563005.1 uncultured Isosphaeraceae bacterium | reverse complement strand
CATGCTCCGCACCCTCACCGTCCTCCTCGCCCTCTGCGCCTTCACCCTTCCGGGAGTCGCCCAGTCCCACATTCCCTCCAAAGTCAACATCAATTGGGATCGCATGTACGACTACGACGAGTTGGCGGATCTCATGCACCAACTCGCCGCCGCCTATCCCGATCTCCTCACCCTGCAATCCATTGGAAAGTCCATCCAGGGCCGCGACATGTGGATGATGACCCTCAACAATCCTGCCACCGGCCCCGATACCGAAAAACCCGCCATGTGGATCGACGCCAACATCCACGGCAATGAAGTCCAGGGCGGCGAAGTCGTCCTCTATTCCATCTGGTATCTCACCAAAAGTTACGGCAAGGTCGATTCCCTCACCGAACTCATCGACCGCACCGCCTTCTACTTCCTCCCCACCGTCAACCCCGACAGCCGCGCCCACTGGTTCCGCGAACCCAACACCCCCCACTCTCAACGCTCCGGCCAGAAACCCCTCGACAACGACTTCGATGGAATGAAAGATGAAGACGGGCCCGAAGACCTCGATGGTGACGGCTCCATCGGTTCCATGTGGCGCTTCGACCCCAACGGCCGTTATCGTCGCAATCGCATCGACCCCCGCATCATCGAGCGCGTCACCGATCCCCGCGAAAAAGGCGAACTCTCCCGCGTCGGCTCCGAAGGCATCGACAACGACGGCGATGGCCGCATCAACGAAGACGGCCCCGGCGGCTACGATATGAACCGCAACTGGCCCGCGGGCTGGCAACCCTCCTATATCCAGTACGGTTCCGGTGACTATCCCTTCTCCTTCCCCGAAACCCGCTGCATCGGCAAGTTCATCCTCGCCCACCCCAACATTGCCGCCTGCCAGTCCTACCACAACTCCGGCGGCATGATCCTACGCGGCCCCGGCGCCAAATACCGCCAAAATCTCTACCCCCGCGCCGACAAAGCCGTCTATGACGCCCTCGCCAAAGCCGGTGAAGAAATTCTCCCCTTCTATAAATACATGATCATCTGGTCCGACCTGTATCAAGTCCACGGCGGAACCGTCAACTGGACCGCCGAAACCCTTGGCATCACTTCCTTCACCAACGAACTCTGGAACTCCCAGCAGATCCTCCAGAAACCCGATGGCAACCTGGACCGCGAAGCCATGTTCCGCTGGTACGACCGCCTCCTCTTCGGCCAGGTCTTCACCGATTGGACCGAATACGATCACCCCACCCTCGGCAAAGTCCTGATCGGCGGCACCACCAAATATTCCAGCCGCGTTCCCCCCATGTTCATGCTCGAAGAACTCTGTCACCGCAACTTCGCCTTCACCATGTTCCACGCGGGCGAGATGCCAGTTCTTTCCTTCCCCTGGATCGAAATCAAACAACTGAGTGATGCGGGCGATGACTCCCTCTGGCAGATCACCCTCGAAATCGCCAACGAAAAAATCATCCCCACCCGAACCGCCGTCGCCGCTCAGAAAAAGATGGGTCAACCCGATCGCCTCACCCTCACCGGCGACGGCGTTACCGTCGTCACTTCCGGGAGTTTGAACGACCGCTTCGACAAAACCATAGACCCCCGCCCTCGGAAGTCCCGGCTGAACATCATTCCCATCGAACGGGGCATTTCGTCAAGGGGTCGCCGCACCTATCGGTACCTGGTGACGGGGGCGGAAGGTCGTGATGTTTCTTTGTCGTATTCGGCGGAAAAGGCCCGTGATTTGTCGGTGCATTTTTCTTTACAGCCGCAGATCATCGAGGCGAATTCCGATGATGCAAATCCATGAGGGGTATCGGAGAAATGGCCTGAACACACTGCGCATGATTATCCGAAGACAAGTCGAATCGCGAGTATGATCAGGGAGAGTATGCTGGCAAAGATGACAATCATCAAAATAAAGGTGATAAACATCAGTACGGCATACAGCATACTCCACCAAATTGAACGCCGATACATACCCCAGGCGGCCCAGGACAAATACACCAGAGTCAGATAGGGGATGAAAACCGTCAGTCGGATCGGGACGGGGCGATCCAGCACAATCAGTATTGCCTTGAGAAGAAAAATATGACCGTAAACATACAGGGCAAATGAGAGATGCTCGGCGTAGGTTTTCCTGTTGTGCCGGATCACACCCCACAACATGAGGGCGACGATGGGCACGGCCAGTAAGTTGAACCAGTTCAGATATTGAGAAAATAAAGAGGTAGTTTGTTGCGCTACTTCGCTCGCGAATTCCGACATTGCCGTGTCCGGATTCCCGGTGGTGCTGAGGTTGATGTTGACTCCACCTGAACCCATCCACGCTCGCACCGCCAACAGTATGGCTGCGGCGAGAAAGCAATATTTCATCGGATTCGTAAACCGCTTCCGATGCCCCGCCACATACTCCAGGCACACCCGCCCCGGATTCACCGTCAGCCCCCACACGGTCCGCACAATAGGCAGATCCAACTCCGCCACATGCTCCAGAATCCCCCCCGCAATTTCCCCCGTACTCAATCGCGACGATTCATTCTTCTGCCCGCACGAATTACAAAAGACACCGTGTAACTCAGCATCACAATTCGGGCACCGCTCCGGTCGATCCATCTGCGAATCATGTTTTTTTCTGAATCGCTCTAACAACCTCACCGATACTTCCCCCGCAACTTCTCAAACTCCCGCCTCAGATACTGCCCCTTCAACTTTCCCTGCTCCCGCTCAATCAACCCTCGCACATGCTTCCGCCCGAACGCCCGCTCCAGATGTGGCCCCAGCCGCTCAATATCAATATCCGGCCGCGTCGGACGAATCGCCTTCTCCAATGTAAGTAAAATCTCTTCCTCTATTCCGGAGCTCAATCGCGATCCCCATACATGCCAAAGCATATCCCGCTCCCGCGCCCCCCGCCCATCCTTTGGCAGCCGCTCCCACGCCTTCATAAACAAATCAACTTCACCCCGCCGAAACAACATCCCCAGCGCCGCCTGCCCCTGACCGCCCGTTCCCCCCCCGTTCTCCACCAGCCAACTCCAGAACGCCACCCCCGTTTTATCCTTCCCCAATAAATCCATAAGCACCAGCGCCCGCACCGCCGCATTCCCCTTCGGATCATCCCGCGCCTCCTTCACCAATCCCGCCACCAATCCCTTCAACGCCACCCCATACCCCGCCTCCCGCTTCACCCTCGGCACCCGTTTCTCCGATGCCGGATACGCCAACATCAGCGGATCACCGTAAGTACACACCCGCCACGGCCTTCCCATCGGCCCTACCCAGTGCCGCGACCCCACTAAAAACGGCACATAACTCATCCACCGCTTCGCCAATTCGCTCGGCGGCACAAACGCCCCCAGATACGGCTCATACACCGCCCCCACAAACGCATACGCTCCCCGATTCAACCACTTCCCCGCAATCGTCCGCTCCGACTCCGGCGCCTTCATCGACCAACTCTGAATAAAATGCACCGCCGCCGGCTGATTCAATATCGGCATGTCATCCGGATACACCTTCCCCCCCTTCAAATTGCAGAACGCATTCCCCGAAGTGTTCACCATCATCACATCCGTCCCCAACCCCTGCCGCACCATCCGCAACCACCCCATTGGCGAAGCCCCCCCTCCACTTATCATATTAACCCCATACCCCTTCCCCTCAAACACCTCCACCGCTTCTTCCATCCCATAGAACTTGAAACCACCCGAATTGTCATACGCATTGAACATCTGAATGTCCGTCTGCTGCAGAAACAAAGAACACATCGCCACATACGCACACCGCGCCTCATCCCCGAAAATCCAGCCCGCATAAGCATATCGTTCCCCATCCTCTCCCCGCCCCATCCAGTCCGTCAATGCCAACGGCCCCTCCGCATACTTCCCCTCCCTCGTCGCAATCTGATCTCGCGGCAGATCAACCTTCACCCGGCTCGCTATCCGCCGACAAATCGTAATCGTATCGATCCCCTCTCCCAATTTTCCCACCGGAAAACCACACCCCTCCACCAGCCCATCAATCTTTTTCCGCAGCCCCCGCGCCTGACTCGATGCCAACCCCCCATTGGGATTCCCGAACTGACCCTCCAGCCACACCAACGGCTGCCCCCTCCCCGCCGCCAGCGCCACCGCCGCCGTCCACGCCGGATCATGCACACTCGTCACCACCACGCCCGCCGGTCGAAAATCCAAACGACCAAACACCTTGGGCAAAATCTCCGCCCCCGAGTTTCCCCCTTCCCAATATTCCGGGGGTCCATCGAAACATTTAATCACCACCCCCCGCATCCGATCCGCCAACCCTTCCCCCTGCGGCAGCCCCCCCACCGATTCCCGCCGAATCACCTCCGCCGCCCCGAACCGCCGCACAAACATCGGTGCAAACTCCCCATCATCAATCAACACCGGCCACCGACCCTGAGGCGACCACTTTCCCAACTCATCCAGATAGGTCGCCGCATCCGGCACCAGAACCACCCGATCCACCACCGCCAACGCCCGCTCCACCTTCCGCACCCGCAACCCCAGCATCATCGGCCACGGAATCTCACGCCCCGCCCCCGGTTTCCCCGGCTTCCCCGGTTCCTGCCCTGTCGCAGAATTCCCATTCCCCATCAACATGGCCACCATCAATCCGATAAACACAATTCGTTTATTCATAATCCCCAAATTGTACGGCACAAAACCCCATACTCCCACCTCGAACCATTCTTGACCCGAATATCCGTCAAACTCCCCTACCCACCCTGCCTTCCTTCCCATTCTCCTCCACAACCCGCCTCCAAACTGGCCGATAGAAAAATGCGGCGGTGATAATTTTTATGGAACCTTCCATATCTGCCCGTCGTATGGGGTTAAGTTGGGAATTCCAATTCCGAGTTCATACCCGGTTTGGCCTTCCCAGGAGGTGATCCAAGGATTCTTCATTGTGAAGAATTCAAGTCAAGAAAGTTTTTCTTCATCCGTTGATGTATTGAGGAGTATCAGAATGTCAACCCGTTTGCATCGTGCCCCCCTTGTCGGGGCGGGCTATATCTGGAGTGTTCTCGCCGCGGCCATTTTCACTGCAACCCCTGTTGCATTCGCCGATCCGGAACCAAATCCAAGTCCGGTTCCCGATGTCGTCGCCCGTACGCTCAACTCCCGCCACGCGAATAAACTCAACCGAGCAGTCAACAACTCCCTCGGTCTCCGTGCCAGCACAATTGTCACCATGGACTTCCCCCTCCGTTTCGGACAACCCCTCAAGGTCATGGTCCCCATCAACGGCGTCAATTATCTCCTCGATCTCCAGCCCCACTCCAACCGATCACCCGGCTACCGGGTTCTTGCCCAGGTTGCAGATGGATCTTTGGTAGAAATGCCCCCCTCACCCGTCCGAACCATGCGAGGCACCGTCATGGGTCTCCCCGACACCCGTGTCGCCGGTTCAATCATGGACGATGGTTTTCATGGAACCATTGACTTGGCTGACAACGATGCCCTCTGGATTCAACCCCTCGCCAATGGCACCCCCAACGCCCCGGCGAATGGGTATGCCATGTATCGGAGTTCCGATGTCCTCCCTCACAATGGAACCTGCGCCATGATGGCCAACGACAAAGTCGCCGCCGATCGACCCGTCCCCGTTGTGCCTTCTCCGCAACTTCTCCTCCTTCCCCCTTGCATTGCTGAACTCGCCTGCGATGCTGACTTTGAGTATTACACCGCCCACGGCAGTTCTATTCCCAGCACAGAAGCCCAGATCAACCTGGTCATCAACACCATGAACCTTCAATACGAAGGCCAGGCCGGATTGACCCATCAGGTGAACACCATCATCGTTCGCTCTACCGCCAACGATCCCTATACCGCCTTTGATCCCACCGCCTTGATTTGCGAGTTCATTACAGAATGGACCAACAATCAAACCGGCATTCTACGCGATGTCGCACAACTCTTCACCGGACGAAATATCACCGGGGGCGTCATCGGCATCGCCGCAGACATCGGGGCCACCGGCATCTGCCAGATCAACGGCTCCTGCGTTGGCGGCCAATTCGGAACCCAAGGGTCCTATTGCCTCGTCCAATCCGACTTCAACAACAATTTCAGCAGCGCCACCGACCTCTCCGCTCACGAACTCGGCCACCTCTGGGGCGCCTTCCATTGCACCTGCCCCAACAATACCATGAACCCGTCCATCACCAGCAGCAACTCCTTCAGCGCGGGTTCGATCTCCTCCATCAGCCAGTACGCCTCAAACCTGCCCTGTCTCACCGGGGCAAACTGCGGGTCCGGTGGCGGTCCCGGTGCCTGCTGTCAACCCGATGGAACCTGCTCACAACTCGATTTCATCGGATGTCAGAACGCCGGTGGCACCTATCAGGGGGCTGGCATTTCCTGTGCCAACGCAAATTGCCCTCAACCCTCCAACAACGACCTCTGCTCCATCGCCGCGGTTCTCACCTCCACCGTTTCCTTCTCAGTGGATAACTCCAACGCCGGTCCCGTAGGCGGTAACGACCCCGACCTCCCCGCTGGCAGCCCCAGTTGCCAGTGGCAAGGCATTCCCGCGAACACCCACAACACCATCTGGTATCAGTTCGTTGCCACCGATACCAGCGTTGAAATCACCACCTGTGGCACCACCGCCATTCAGGACACCATCCTTGGGTTGTACAGTGGAACCTGCGGCAACCTCACCGAGATCAACTGCAGTGAGGATGCCTGCGGTGCCAGCACCTTCCAGTCCACCATCTGCCACAATGGACTCACCCTCGGACAAACCTACTACATCATGGTCGGCAATCCCGGCGGATGGGGCGGCTCACTCCCCGGTGTAATCCAGGTCCAGTTCTCCATGCCCTGCCCCGCCATCGGCCCCGTTGCCGGTGCCTGCTGCTTGCCCGGTGGATCCTGTCAACCCATGCTCTCCGCCGATTGCAACATCGCCGGCGGAACCTTCCAGGGCGCAGGCGTCACCTGTGCTCAGGCCAATTGCAGCCCTCCCCCCACGGGTGCCTGCTGCATGGCCAATGGAACTTGCGTCGATGCCCAAACCGCAACCAGTTGCCAGACCGCAGGTGGTATCTATCAGGGCGATGGCTCCACCTGTGCGAACACCAACTGCCCCCAACCCACCGGTGCCTGCTGCATGACCGATGGATCCTGCCTCGATGCCCAAACCGCAGCCAGCTGCCAGACCGCAGGCGGCTCCTATCAGGGCAATGGCTCCACTTGTGCAAATTCCAACTGCCCCCAACCCACCGGTGCCTGCTGCATGACCGATGGAACCTGCCTCGATGCCCAAACCGCAACCGGTTGCCAGGTCGCAGGCGGCTCCTATCAGGGTAACGGCACAACTTGCGCCACCGCAAATTGCCCCCAACCCCCCTGCAACGGTGATATCACCCCACCCGGTGGCAACGGCGTCGTCAACATCGATGACCTCGTCGCCGTACTCAATGCCTTCGGCCCCTGCCCCGGCTGCCCCGAAGACATCACCCCCCCCGGCGGCAACGGCGTGGTCAACATCGACGACCTCGTGGGCGTCCTCAACGCCTTCGGCCCCTGCCCCTGATCCGTTGACACCATAACCCTTATACCCCAACCCCCGACTTCACCAGAAGTCGGGGGTTTTTTATAACTCTCCTAAATTATGCTTTTTAACCAAAAGCTCACACAGGGATAGATTATTTTCATATCCATTCAGTTCGGAATACGCATAGTTTCATACCTCATGACTTCTTCTCTGTGTACTTCTCTGTACCCTCCGTGTTCCGCCTCTGGCGGATGGTGAATTCCCCTCCTCTCCTCTCCCCATAAATAATTCCCCTCTCTCCTCCCTCTCTGTGTCCTCTGTGTGCTCTGTGGTTAATCTGCAATCAGAACCTCTTCATGCCCAGAAAGCCGCCACACAAAGCCCGATCCACACCGCCAAAGCGATTGGCAACTTCGACAAGATCCCCAGTATCTTTCCCACCGTCGCTCCCGTCGCCGGCTTGATCGACCCCGCCGCCGTCGCATCCTGCCCCGTCATCTCCCCGATCATCGCCCCCGCAAATGTCCCGATCACCGCCCCTATTAGAGAACCGACCACCGGAATGGGAATCCCGATCCCCAAAATCGCCCCTCCCAATCCCCCAATCAATGCCCCCACCATTCCCCGCCGCGTGCTCCCCGCCTTCTTCGCCCCCAACGCCCCCGCGGCCAGGTCCAGCCCCTCCCCCACCAACGCCAACAAAACACAAATCCCCAACAACCACCAGCCGAAAGTTTCCTGAGTCCCCTCCGATAAATACCACCCATCAGAAACCTCCACCAAAACCGCCAGCCCAATCATCATCCAAACCCCCGGCATCCCCACCAGCGTAAGCACCAGACAACCCGCCGAAAGAAACAGAAACAAAACCGCCACAATATAAAGAATCCAGTCCATGACTCTCCTATTTCGGTTTTTCCCCTCAAAACTTCCAAATTTCCCTCAATTCAAAAACTGAAAACTGACCACTCCCCTACTCCACCACCAGAATCTCCCCCAACTCCTTCCGCTCAATATCCGGCACCACACATCCCTCCGCCGGATACCCCATCGGAATCAAAAGATAAGGCCGCTCATACTCCGGCCGCTTCAAAACCTTCGCCAGAAACTTCATCGGACTCGGCGTGTGCGTCAGCGTCACCAATCCCGCATGATGAGCCGCCGCCAATAACAACCCGGTCGCAATCCCCACCGACTCATTCACATAATAAACCTGACCCCCGGAAGTCGATCCCCCCTCCCGTGCCGAAGGTCCGCCAATGGAGGAGGAGGGGAGGGTTCTGGATTCCCCCTCCCCTTGGGAGGGGGTTAGGGGGAGGGTGCTCGGTCCCCCCTCCCTCTGGGAGGGGGTTAGGGGGAGGGATTCCGGGGGATCCGGGGCTTCTCGCATCAACTTGAACACCACGATCAACCACGGCGCCACCTCCAGAAAAGATTTATCCGCATCCGTCCCCAGGTGTTCCAAATCATCCAGCCACTCTTGATTCGCCCTTCGCGTGTAAAACTCCCGCTCCTCTACTTCCGCCGCCTCCCGAATGGCCTTCTTAATCCGGGGGTCCTGCACCGCCACGAACCGCCACGGCTGCTTGTTCGCCCCGCTCGGCGCCGTCCCCGCCGCCCGAATGATATTCTCGATCACCGTCCGCTCCACCGGCCGATCCGAAAACTCCCGCACCGACCGCCGCCCCTTCATAAACTCATAAAACGCCCGCGCCGCCACCTCCGACCCCTCCTCCGGCACAAAAGACTCATACGGCACAAATTTAAACTCAGTCATCACAATTTCCTGAAAAAAACAATCCAAACCCGCAGGCATTCCGCTCGATTCCCCCAAAAAACACCGCCCACCCCATACAGTAACCACCATGACCAGATTTCTCCTCCCCCTCCTGCTCCTTCTTCACATCCTCACCCCTCCGGTATGCACCGCTCAGGAGAACCAGAACGCCGCCACCTGGTATCGCCGCGCTTCCGATCGGATGAACTCGCTCTCTCAGGACGACTGGAACGCCATCAATGCATACCTGGACAATCCCCACGGCAATCCCTCTTCCCGGGTGAGAGAAATCCTGGCCCGATCCAACGGCATCCTTGATCTCGTCCGGCGCGGTGCCCGCCAAATTTATTCTGATTACCAGCACGACTATTCCCAGGGATTTGAACTGCTCCTCCCCCATCTCATGCCTCTTAGGCGATCGGCATACCTCATGCGACTCGATGCCCTCGTCAATCTGCATGATGGCAATCCTTCCGCCGCTTCCGAATCTATCAGCACACTATCCCGTATGGGTGGACACTTGGGAGAGGACCGCATTCTCATCAGCTCTCTGGTGGGAACCGCCCTGTTCAAAACCGGCGACACTGTGCTGCAAGCCATGCTCGATGAGGGTTCGCTTTCCCCCGAACTCGCCCTCACCATTCTGGAAAATACGACTACCCTCGATTCCCGAGATCCCTTCAATTATGTCGAAGCCGTGGCTATGGAGCAGGAAGTCGCCCTCGCCACCATCGCCAAATTTGATAATGTTCTCGAAGATCTCAACCGCGTGACCCTCCAGACAGTTTCTGACGAAATTTCTCCCGAATTGGCGAACTACACCCAGGAGAATCTCCAACAGGATCTGGAAAGTTACGACGCCACCATGACCCACATGGTAGAGGTCTTCGCCCAGGGCGATCCCGAGCGGGGAAGAGCCGCCCTCGCCCAACTGAACCGGGAAATCGAATCCGGTGAGCATGGCCTCATCGCCAAACTCATCATGCCTTCACTCTCCAAAGTATTTGACCAGATGATCGAGTCCCGCGACCTCCTCGCCTCCCGCCGGGAACTCCTCCGCAGCATCGCCATCGGCAAAGTCAATCCCCTCGCACAAGCCAACGCCGCCATCTGGTACCTCCGCGCCGCCGAACGCCTCGAAAGCCGACCCCCCGCCGATCTTGAATTGCTCCGCGCCTACGACCTCGATATCGCCCCTCCTCTCAATAAAGAAATAACCAAAATCCTCAAAGAATCCACCGACATCCTCGACATCATCCGCGAGGCCTCGGTCATGCGCAAGTGCGACTTTTCCTTCACCCGGCTCACAAACTTCGGCGACCAGCCGGACGCCCCCATACTTGCCCCCCCGTATGCCAACGGCCTCCGCGATCTTTTCCGCCTCCTCACCCTCGATGCCCTCCACCAACTCCGCTCTGGAGAAGAAAAACCCCTCGCCGACCGCCTCGCCCTCGGCTTCACCATGTCCATCCATCTCTCCAGCGATCCCATTTTCACCTCCGCCCTCACTGCCCACTTGGGCTTCAACCAGTTGACATCCCTCACCACCTCCGCCCTCGACATAAAACTCCTCCCTGAAGATACAAAATCCAAACTCCGCGCCATTATCAACCGCATGCCCCGCCGCGACCCCTTCGGCTACATCGCCGCCCTCATCGAAGCCCGCTCGCAGATGACTCATTACTACAACTGGGTCGTCCCCGAAGGCGTCACCCAGCCAGAACTCCAGAAACGCGCCAAAACCGAAATCAACACCTATCGCCCGGATCGTCTCCTCTACCTCGCGGCCATCCTCAGCACCATGCGCCAAGACAACGCCAACCAGAAAAACCCCAAACCCGCGCCCCCCCTCACCCCCCTCCACGACCTCTACAACCTCCAGGCCCTCCAACAAGCCCAAAGCGAAACCCCCCGCATCGCCCCCCTCCTCACCAGCGGCAACCCCGAACAACTAACCACCACCCTCAAAAACCAAACCATCCCCCAAATAGCCCCCCTCCACCGCAAAACCCTTGACGCCCGCCGCCACCTCCGTCAAACCCTCAATCTATTAAAACCAAAAAAATAATCCCCACCCCACCCCACTTCTCCTCTCCTCTCCTCTCCTCTC
>CAZLXE010000024.1:0-1974 GCA_964563005.1 uncultured Isosphaeraceae bacterium | reverse complement strand
TCTCCTCTCCTCTCCTCTCCTCACCCCAAAAAATCCCCCTCTGTGCTCTCTGCGACTCTGTGGTGAATAATCCGGAGCTGATTTCCGGGGTTGATTTCCGGGGCTAATTCCGGGGGCGGCATCCGGGGGTTTACCGAATAAACCGCAGCCGCCCGAAATCCGGAATAATCTTCCGACCCCCCAATGGCAGAGGCGAAGGAAAATAAACCACCCACGCCTTCCCCAGCAACAATTTTCGGTTCACCAAAAACGGCGCATCATCAATCTGCTCCTTCACCAACGGATGCGGCCTCCCCCACAACCGCGAATCCTGCGAAGCCGGCGAATTATCCCCCAGCATCATGAACTGATCCGGTCCCAACTCCGCCAGAATATCCGGATGCGTCCCGAACGCATGCGGCCCGGTGATCCGTGGCCCATTCTTCTGCCGGCTCCGCAGCGCATCGTGGCGATAATGCAAATCACGATCCACCCGCACCCGATGCAGCGTCACCGGCGATCCCTCAAACTTCCAGACGATCTGCGGCGGAAACACCGCCCGCCCCACCAGATCACCCATCGGCACATCGCTCCCCACCTCACCCGTAACAAAACGCAACCGCTCCTCCGGCGTCCAGTCATAGTCCAACTCCACCACCCGCTCACCCCCCAGAAACAGCATCATCGCCTGATCCTGATGCCAGAACTCCACCTCAAACACCCGCCCCGGCCCCGGCAACGAAATCGCCCCCGTCGCCTCCCGCCATCCCTCTTCATCATCATCCACCGCCCGCATCCGCACTTTCGCCTCCGTATCCGTCACCACCCATTGATACACCTGCCCCCGCGCCCGCAACTCAAAAACCATCGTCATCCCCGGCTCCGTCCGCACCACCCCCGCCATCACCCGAATATCACTCACCGGCTCCCCTCCCCGTCCTCCCCGAAACACATTATACGCATTCCAATCCGTAATCGGCCGCCGCCGCCCATCCCAACGCAACCTACTCGCCTCCCCCGTCGCACATGAATAACTCCCCGTCCCCTCTGTATTCCAACCCGCCCCTCCCCACGGCACCCCGCCATACGCCCGCTGCACCTCCTTCAATTTCACCGGATCCCCGGGATACAAATCGCTATCCCCCACCCGCTGCCACACCGCCCGCTGCACATACTCCGGCTTCCGCTGCACATGAAACCGCCCCTCCCCCCGCTTCTTCACAAATACATCTCCATCCACCAAAAATATCGTCTCCTCCGGCAATCCCACCAATCGCTTAATATAATTCTGCGAATCTCCCAACGGTCCCGTCGGATTCTTAAACACCACCACATCGAATCGCTTCGGCTCAAAAAACGGATACAACGACTTCAACACAAATATCCGATCCCCCATCCGCGGCACCAGATCACCCTGCACCTCCGCCGTTCCCGGAAACTGCGGCCCCAGCATCGGATCCGTCAATCGACTCAGCGGCGTCTGACTCCCCCGCGCCTTCATATCCAACCCCGCCGCAAACTCCGCCCCCGTCTGTGGTGAATACGCCCGTAAATGCTCCCCCTTCAGCGTCGGCGCCATCGAACCCGTGGGAATCACAAACCCTTCCGCCACAAATCCCCGAAATATCATCGCCAGCACAAAAGCCACAATCAACTGCTGAAAAGTCTCCACCACCGTAATTTCCATCGTCTCACTGTGCGGCTCATTCATATCACCCATTCTACGGGCAAACGCAATCGCCGGGAAACACCCTTATCCCTCACTCGCCCCGCTCGACCCCTCACCTGAAGCACCCCCACCGCGCTTCCGACCCCGTCCCCCACGACGCCGCCGTGACTTCCGCTTCCCTCCCGGAGATTCCACGCCGCCCATCACACCCTTCTCACCCCCCCACCTCCCCTTCTCCCGGTGGCGGCAGAGGGTGGCGCGGAGCGTCGGGAGAGGGTGTTCAGGCCCTCTCCCCGAACCCCTCTGCCGTCGGACGGGCGATGAGA
>CAZLXE010000023.1:19409-23588 GCA_964563005.1 uncultured Isosphaeraceae bacterium | reverse complement strand
GATGCCATAACGAAGCAGGGTGAGATTGTATCGGGTTAGCGGAGTTTTATGGATACGAGGGCGATCATGGCGAATACTACGGCGAGAACCCAGAAGCGCACGACGACTTGTTGTTCGGACCAGCCGCCGAGGTGGTAGTGATGGTGGATGGGGGAGCAGCGGAAGATTCTCTTGCCGCCGGTTTTTTTGAAATAGAGCACCTGGATGATGACGCTCCATAGTTCCATGAAGAAGACGCCGCCGATGACAATGAAGAGGATTTCCTGGCGGATGGCCATGGCGATGTAGGCGAGGGTTCCGCCGAGGGGCAGGGAGCCGGTATCGCCCATGAAGACCTGAGCGGGGGCGCAGTTGAACCAGAGGAAACCGAGGCAGGCCCCGGCCATGGCACCGGTGACGACCATGAGTTCTTCTGTGCCGTGGACGCGGGGGAACATGAGATTGCGGGCGATGTCGTCCTGGCCGGCGATGTAGCAGAGGACCATCATGGCGAGGCCGGAGACGGTGAGGGCGCCGGGGGCGAGGCCGTCCATGCCGTCGGTGAGGTTTACGGCGTTGGAGGTTCCGGCGATCATGAGGACGGCGATGAGGAGGAAGGAGCCGAGGCCGAGGGTGATGACATGGGGGGCGAGCTGGAAGGTGCCGGGCTCGTAGGTGCGTTGAAAGGGAAGGACGAGGACATGGGCGGCGTTTTCTTCTACACCCTGACGATAGAGAAAATAACCGGCGATGGCGGCGATGCCGATCTGGAAGAGGAGTTTTTCCCAGGCGTATAAGCCGACTCGGGAGCCGGGGTTGCGGCGGGCGGTGGTTAATTTGAGCCAGTCGTCTGCTCCGCCCAGACCGGCAAGGACGATGAGTACGGCGAGGGCGATGTGGATGTATTCATTGCGGAGGTCGGCGAAGAGGAGCATGGTGGCGAGCATGGCTCCGCAGATGAGGATTCCCCCCATGGTGGGGGTTTCTGCTTTGCTTTCCATGAGTTTGTTGACATCGGCGTGGTCGAACTCTGGAGAATCGCCGATCTTCTGCTTGATGAGCCAGCCGATGGTGCGCTTGCCGAACGCCATGACGAGGAGGAAGCTGAAGACCACGGCGAAGAAGGCGCGGAATTCGAGTTGATGGAGCACCTGTACGAAACGGTACAGACCCATTTCCGTCAGCCATGATTCGGTCGCCTGAAGGAGGTTGTAGAGCATGGGTCAGAGAGCGGGCGCGGGGATGGGAGTGGGTTTGGGTTCGACGAGGAGATGGTCTGGGATTTTCTCCAGCAGGCGTTCGAGGGCGATGGAGCGGGATGCTTTGAGGAGTACGGCGTCGCCGGGGGTGAGAATTTCCTGGAACCGGTGGCGGCAGGCATCATCAGCACACGGAAAATGATCGATCTGGTCCGGTGACAATGTTTTTCTTAAGACATCGAAAGCGGCCCTTATGTGGAGACCGACGAATAGAATGTGGTGAACGGGATGATGCAGGTGCAGGTTGTGGACATGCATTCCCAAATCGCGGTGAAGTGAGTCTGATGATTCTCCCAATTCGAGCATGTCGCCGAGAATGAGGATGCGGCGGCGGGTTTTGGAGGTGATTTCGAGAAATGTGTCGAGGGCGGCTCGGGTGGAATCGGGGTTGGCGTTGTAGCAATCGACGAAGAAGTCCACACCCCGATGGTGTTGATGCTCCATGCGCATGGATGGTTGTTCGATATGCTGCAAGCCCGTGGAGATTGCATCATTCTCCAGCCCTAAGTGTCGAGCGATGGCGATGGCGGCGAGGGCATTGGTGGCGTTGTGCGCTCCCGGGAGATTCAGTTGGTAGCGATGCTGATTATCCACTTCAATACTTTGTTTCCCCCCCCTACCGAGGTCATTCATGGGTTCACGACCGGATAAATGAATGTCACAATCGTCGGATTCGCCGAATTTAAGAATTGGAATGTCCGGTGGGAGATGGGGTTGGAGAAGATGTGCGGTTGCAGGAGCATGGTTGATGAGGGCGAGGCCGTCGGGACGGAGGTGATGCAGCAGCGAAACTTTTTCTTTGGCAATGTCTTGGAGGTTTCCCAGTCCTTCCAGATGCGCATGGCCCAAGGAAGTAATGACGGCAATGTCCGGCTCGGTGATGCGGGCGAGGGTGGCGATTTCGCCGGGGGCGCTGGTGCCTATTTCCACGATGAGATAGCGATCGGAGGGACGGGCGGCAAGGATGGTGAGGGGGACGCCGATGTCGTTGTTGAAGGATTTTGGGGCGGCGACCCCCGGAAGGGATTGGGAGAGGATTGCGTGGAGGATGGCCTTGGTGGTGGTTTTTCCTGCCGAGCCGGTGATGGCGATAACGGTGGTTTCTGTGAGGTTTTTTCGATGGGCGCGGGCGAGATCGGCGAGGGCCTGGCGGGTGTTGGGGACTTTTAGAATGCCGATGGTTTCGGGAAGATGATTGAGGGAGATTTCTTGCTCTACAACCAGGATACCTGCACCCCCCCCACTCTTATCATTTGCCGCCTGAGGGAGGAAATCGTGGCCATCGTGATTTTCTCCGGTGATGGCGAAGAATGCTTTGCCGTGGAGATTGGTGCGGGAGTCGATGGCCACTCCATCGAGGGTCAGATGATTTGGAGGGGATTGCAGCCATTGTCCGCAGGTGAGGGCACGGATATTTTCCGGTTTGAAGAAGGCATGGGAATTATGGCTTTGTGCGGGATATTGCAGGGCTGCGGCGGCGATGCGTCGGTCGTCGAATGGGCGTTTGGTGTGGCCGATGATCTGGTAATCCTCGTGTCCTTTGCCGGCGATGAGAATTATGTCGTGGGGGCGGGCGCGGCTGATGATTTCACGAATGGCCTGGGCGCGATCGACGATGGTGGTGATTTTATGCTGGTGAGATTCGGGAACACCACCCATGATTTCTTCGATGATGGTTTCGGGGGGTTCGGTGCGGGGATTGTCGGAAGTGATGATGATGTCATCGGCGAAGCGACAGGCGGCCTGGGCCATGCGGGGGCGCTTGGTGCGATCGCGATCGCCGCCACAGCCAAATACTACGCGGAGTTTTCCGGTTTCTTGAATCAGGGGACGAAGGGCGGAGAGTGAATGGTGGAGGGCATCATCGGTGTGGGCGTAATCGACGAGTGTGGTGAAGGGGTGTTGAGTTGGAGTGATGCGCTCGAGTCGGCCGGGAGGGGCACTGCAGGTATTCAGTGAATTCGCGATGGTATCGGTAGGCAGGCCGAATCGATGAGCACACGCTACCGCTTGGAGAGCATTCAGAGCGTTGTAGCGGCCAATAAGGGAAAGATGGGTGTTGATTTTTCCCCAGGGGCCTTGAAGATTCGCCCTCATGCCATTAACGGTTTCTTGTTGAATCGCGACCGAACAATGCGCTCCTTCGGGGTTTTCTGAACAGGTGATTAATGGGGCCGAACAATATTGCTGCATCGTTTGCGATGCCGGATCATCTGCGTTGAGAATGGCGCACCCATCCGGGGGAAGCGATTGAAATAATATGGTTTTGGCGGCAGCGTATTCCTCCATCGAGTTGTGATAGTCGAGATGGTCACCGGAGAGGTTGGTGAACACGCCGAAATTGAATTGCAGCCCGGCCACACGCTGCTGGTGGAGGGCATGGGAGGATACTTCCATCACACAGGCCCGGCAGCCGTGGTCCACCATGCGTCTGAGGGTACGACTTATTTCACAGGCCGAAGGGGTGGTGAGAACCGAAGGGGTTGCCGTCGCTCCATCATCAATGTGAATGGTGCCGATCAAGCCGGTGGGGATTCCTGACTTCCGAAATATTTGTTGGATCAGATGGGCGGTGGTGGTTTTGCCGTTGGTTCCGGTTACGCCTATGAGGGTGAGCGCTTTCGAGGGGTGGCCGTGGAATGCTTCGGCGAGGAGTGCGGTGGTTAGAGGGATGTCATCGGAGATCAGAATCGTGATTTTAGAGGGTAAATTTGGAGGCAGTGTTTTTTCATCAGTACAGAGTATTGCCACTGCTCCAGCGGCGATGGCATCCTGAATAAAGGTGGCTCCGTCCTCCACAGTTCCTTTGCGGGCGATGAACAGACAGCCGGGCGAGCAGAGACGCGAATCGTCAATTACATCGCTCACTTCGATTTCACCGGACCCATGATGGAGTCGAGCGGGAATGGATTGAATCAGGCGGGATATTTTCATGCGGGGG
>CAZLXE010000023.1:14233-19309 GCA_964563005.1 uncultured Isosphaeraceae bacterium | reverse complement strand
ATGATGGAGTCGAGCGGGAATGGATTGAATCAGGCGGGATATTTTCATGCGGGGGAAGGGGGACGAATGTCACTCGAATAAAGTATCGGCGGGCGGGGTGAAAATCACCCAAGAAAGCCGCATGATAAGGGGGAGTGAAGGAGACAATCATCCAACCCGAAACAAAGGTGAATTCGGGGGCAAAATCCGGGGGTTCAGGGGAGGATGAGCATTGCGTCGCCGTAACTGTAGAAGCGGTATTTCTGCTCGATGGCGATCCGGTAGAGGTCTTTGAGGCGATCAAGGCCGATCATGGCGGCGACGAGGGCGAGCAGGGTGGATCGGGGTAAGTGGAAGTTTGTCAACATGCCATCGACAAATCGGAACTTGTATGGGGGGGCTATGAGGAGATTGGTCTCGGCCTGCATGGGGTGGTCGAATGATCCTGACAGATCATGAGGGAGAGACTCCAGGGCGCGAACGCTGGTGGTTCCCACGGCGATGATTCTGCCCATATCTTGTGCTTGCGATTTTGGGAGCACACGATGAGACACCCGATTAATCGTTTCGGGGGGAATCTCGAAGTACTCGGTGTGCATGGGGTGTTCATCGAGGGTGGTTGCGGTGACGGGCTGGAAGGTTCCGGCTCCGACATGGAGGGTGAGATCGAGTCGATTTATGCCCTGATGGTGGAGTGTTTTGAGGAGATCGGGGGTGAAGTGAAGCCCAGCGGTAGGCGCGGCCACTGACCCACGGCGATTCTCATCGGCATATACCGTTTGATACCAGGCCCGATCATTTGAATCGGGAATTTCCAGATGATCGTGACGGCGGGCGCGGATGATGTAGGGGGGAAGGGGCGTGTGTCCGATTCGATTGAGAATGCCCGATGAATTTTCAGATCCCGTCGGGCGGACCACCCACTCCCGGTCTTTTTTTTCCAGGAGTTCGAGAATGATGCTCTGGTTATCGTTTTCTTCATCATCAAGGCGAATTTGCTGGCCGGGGCGAAGCGTTCCATTACTGTGGAGCATGACCCGCCAGCAATTTTCGCCCTGGTGCTGTTCATCATGGAGATACAACCCCCCCACTCCTCCTCCGGTGTCCAGCCGATGGCCGGACAGGCGGGCAGGGAGGACGGCGGTGGTGTTGAACACCAGGTGATCGCCAGCAGACAGATAGTCAGGCAAGTCGGAAACTCGGAGGTGACTCACCAGATCATGGCTTCGGTGCACCACCATCATCCGGGCGCCATCGCGAGGTTGGGCTGGAGTGGTGGCGATCAGTTGTTCGGGCAGGTGATATTCCAGGTCGCTGGTTGAAAGTGAGTGTGGTGTCATGGGGATTTGATGCAGTGTAATCGCAACAAGCGGTACAACCCTCAGAAAGTACCCAAATGACCATTGTTGATCGCATCATCAAGGAGGATGCGACGGGTTGATTCTTATCGGCCATCGGGGATCGAATTCACGCTTCAATTTTCATGTCCACCTAGAGGAACAGGGTGTGCCTCGATTCAAGGGTGGCTACAGTTTCTCAGATCAGATCCGAATCACTGCCTGTTCCCCGGCTCCCTGTGCGGCATAGGAATTCTCGCATTGTGGTGAATGATCTCAGGCGCGAGATCGACCGGCTTCGGCGGGCCAATGGTCCGGATTCCGTTCATTGTCACTGCCACTTTTCAGAGGGAACTGCGTTTTCTCCCGCCTTTGACTCTGTGCCGCATAATCAGAATGATGACTCATCGGATCATCGAGTGGCGTATGGGGTGGCTCCGATTGGACGGTGGGAGATGACGGGGGAAACCCGATTTCAGATTCAGACACTTCGGATCACCCTGTTTCGGCAAGTTGGCAACCAGGGTTCGGTGGTCGATGTGGTGGGGTAGGGAATGTTGCTCGATGATCTGGATTCGTGTCAAGTCAATCAACGGGCTTTCCGGGGTACTGGATCGATCAGACAAGAAAATTGACCAAATTATCGTGGTGCTTGACCTCAAGGGTTGAGCATCTACACTGTGGCCGCGACTACGCATTCGGCGATATAGCTCAGCTGGCTAGAGCGGAGGATTCATAAACCTCAGGTCCCAGGTTCAAGTCCTGGTATCGCCATTTTTATTTTTTCCGTGATGGTCAGGGCTCGTGAATGATTTTCCAGGCAAGGTGAAACGGATACCATTCTCAGTTTGGCGAATCTGGATTGATACCGGAGGGACATTTACCGACTGTCTGGGTGTGGATTTGGATGGGCAGATCCATCGGGCGAAGGTGTTGAGCCGGGGAGGGTTACGCGGCCGTTTGCGGGAGCGGCTGGGAAAGAGAATCTGGCGGGTGGAGCAGGACTGGGGGGTGGAGCCAGATATTCTGGTGGGGAGTTCTTTCGGGCTGCGGGATGAGAAACAATCACAAGGAAAGATATTGGTCTTTGATGAATCCGCGTCCGTGTTGGAACTGGATAGGGACATTGATCCGGGTGAGGCGAAGATCATGAATGGGGTGTTTACGGTGGGTGCGGAGGAAGCGGCGCCGATTTTGGCCGCTCGATTGGTGACTCGGACACCCGTTGGCAACCCACTCCCACCGATGCAACTGCGTCTGGCGACCACAATTTGTACAAATGCGTTGTTGGAGCATTGCGGAGCGAGGACGGCGCTGTTTATTACGAAGGGTTTTGGGGATTTGCTGCGCATCGGAAACCAGCAGCGACCCGACCTTTTTGCATTGAATATCGAGAAGCCAGACCCGCTTTATGAAACGGTGGTGGAAGTCCCGGAGAGATTGGCGGCGGATGGATCGGTGTTGTTGCCGGTGGATGAGAAGCAGGTGGGGCGGATCGCACGACAATTGGTGGCAGAGGGAGTTCGAGGGGCAGCGGTGGCTTTTTTGCATGCCTATCGAAATCCGGGACACGAAAAACTGGTGGAAAAGATACTGAGCATTTCGGGATTTCAGCATATTTCTCTCTCATCTGATCTGGCTCCGCTTATTCGAATTGTGCCGCGGGCGGAAACGGCGGTGGTGAATTCATATCTTGAACCGGTGATTGGTTCTTTCCTGGGTGAGGTGAAGGAAGCGATTCCCACCTCGACGATTCACATGATGACGAGCGCGGGGGGATTGGTGGGAGCGGAGAAGTTCCGGGCGATGGACTCGCTGTTGAGCGGGCCGGCGGGTGGGGTGGCGGGGGCAGCGGCGCGAGGCAGGGCGAGCGGCTTTGAGAAAATCATCGGGTTTGACATGGGAGGGACGAGTACGGATGTGGCGCGGTACGACGGCGATTTTTCGTATCGGTTTGAGCATCAAGTGGGGGATGCGCATCTGGTGGCTCCGGCGCTGGCGATTGAGACGGTGGCGGCGGGTGGGGGTTCGATTTGTACTTATGAGGATGAACGGATGCGGGTGGGGCCGGAGAGTGCGGGGGCGGACCCGGGACCGGCGTGTTATGGATGCGGGGGGCCGCTGACGATGACGGATGTGAACTTGCTGCTGGGGCGGCTGGACGCGGGGAAGTTTGATATTCCGATTGATGAGGGGGCGGCGCGGCAGTCGTTTGAGAAAGTATTGGATGCTATGGAGGCATGTACGGGGTTGAGGCCGGAGGGGGATGGGGTGCTGGCGGGGTTTCTGGAATTGGCGAATGAGCGGATGGCGGAGGCGATCGGAAAGATTTCTATTCGAGAAGGATATGATCCGGCAGAGTATGCGCTGGTGGCGTTCGGGGGGGCCGGGGGGCAGCATGCGTGCGCGGTGGCGGAACGGCTGGGGATGGAGACGATCATTTTTCCGAAGGATGCTTCGTTGTTGAGTGCGGTTGGGCTGGGTCGGGCGGTGATCGAGCGGATCGGGCAGCGGCAGGTTTTGCGATTATTGGATGAGGTTGAAGATGAGTTGGAGGGATGGTTTGGGGAACTGGTGGCGGAGGCGACGGAGGAATTATTGAAGGAAGGGGTTGCCGCGGAGGAGATTCGGATTCGGCGGAAGATGATTCATCTGCGATTGCAGGGGCAGGATTCTACGATTGAGATTTCGTATGCCGGAGTGGGTTCTCTACGGAAGGAGTTTGCGGCACGGTATGAGGGTATTTACGGTCAACCCCCGGAATCCCCTCCCTTGCCCTCCCCCAACCCCCGGTCAGGGGGAGGGAATAGTGATGCGAAGCCGATTGAGGTGGAGTCGATTCGAGTGGTGGTTTCGGGAAGTGAGGATGTGGTTGATGATGCCGTAGTGAAAGAGACAGGGGAACAGTCACCACCCCCCCACCGCTTCATATGGGGTTGGTTTTCGGGGAAATCGCAGAATGTAGCGGCGGTTGACTGGGAGGAATTGTTGCCGGGGATGAGGGTGGAGGGGCCTGCGATGGTGTTTGAGCGGCGGAGTGGATTGATGATTGAGGAAGGGTGGCGGGCGGTGATGGATGGGGTGGGGGCTTTGGTTTTGCGAAGGGTAGAAAATTTAGTCGAATCCCAAGCACGACCTTCCGCTTCGCTTTCCGCCAAGGGGCGGATGGCACCGTCGAATGCGTCGAGCATCGCTCAGCAGGAGTTGTTTGCGAATCGGTTGATGGGGATTGCGGAGGAGATGGGGCAGATGCTGGAGAGGACGGCGCTCTCCACGAATGTGAAAGAGCGGCTGGATTTTTCCTGCACGATTCTGGATGGAAATGGGGAATTGGTGGTGAACGCGCCGCATATGCCGGTGCATCTGGGGGCGATGGGATTGTGTGTGCGGGCGTTGCGGGAGCGGGTGGAGATGGGGCCGGGGGATGTGGCGGTGACGAATCATCCGGGGTATGGGGGGTCGCATCTGCCGGATATTACGGTGGTGACGCCGGTGTATTTTGAAGAGGGAGGAGGGGAATTGGTGGGGTATGTGGCAAGTCGGGCCCATCATGCGGAGATGGGAGGGACGAGGCCGGGGTCTATGCCGCCGTTTGCGACGACACTGGCGGAAGAGGGGGTGGTGATTGAGCCGCGGAAGTTGATTGAGGGTGGGATTTCGCGATTTGATGAAGTGGAAATTTTGCTGCGGGGCGGGGATTATCCATCAAGGGCGGTGGAGGATAATCTGGCTGATCTGCGGGCTCAGGTGGCGGCGAATC
>CAZLXE010000023.1:2666-14133 GCA_964563005.1 uncultured Isosphaeraceae bacterium | reverse complement strand
ATTACGGATCGGGCGGAGCGGTTGGCTCGGCGGGCGCTGGCAGACCTGCCGGATGGGGATTATGAGGCGGCGGATACTTTGGATGACGGGGCGCGGTTGCAGGTGGCGATACGGGTGCGGGGGGATTCGGCGGTGATTGATTTCACGGGAACAGCAGAGGAGCATCCGGGGAATCTGAATGCGACGCCGGCGATTGTGCGGAGTGTGGTGATGTATGTGCTGCGGCTGATGATCGGGGAGCGGCTGCCGCTGAACGAGGGGATGATGCGGGCGGTGGAGGTGGTGATACCGGCGGGGAGCATGCTGGACCCTGTATTTCCAGATGATCCGGCGTTGTGCCCGGCGGTGGTGGGCGGGAATGTGGAGACGAGTCAGCGGCTGGTGAATCTGATGCTTAAAGCGCTGGGCCTGGCCGCGGGAAGTCAGGGGACGATGAACAATGTGCTGTTCGGCAACGAGCGGGTTTCGTATTACGAGACAGTGTGCGGCGGGGCGGGGGCGACATCGGAATCAAGCGGGGCGCATGCCGTGCATACACATATGACGAACACGCGGATCACGGACCCGGAGGTTTTGGAGCATCGGTATCCGGTGCGTCTGGAGCGGTTTGCCATTAGAAATGGATCGGGGGGAGGGGGATTGAATTCCGGGGGTGAGGGGGCAGTGCGTGAGATGGTTTTTCTGGAGGGGATGGATCTGTCGATATTGAGTCAGCACCGCAAGAGGGGGCCGCATGGGCTGAAGGGTGGGGAGCCGGGAGCGCCGGGGAGGCAGCGGGTGGTGCGAGCGGATGGTTCGGTGGTGGAGTTGGGGGCGATTGACGGGTGTCGGGTGGGGGCGGGTGATCGGTTGGTGCTGGAGACGCCGGGGGGTGGGGGTTGGGGAGGGGAATTTGATATCAGCAGAGTGTGACTCGAGGGAGATCCGAGGTGGGCGGTGTGTGCCCTATGCCGGGTTGAGGCATTGGAGGTGTTTTTGGATGGCTTCGGCTAGTTTGTCGAGCATGGGGGGTGGGTAGAGGGGGAAGGGCCAGTCTCGTCTTTGGGCGATGGCGGTGTTGGCGGCGTGCTGTTTGGCGCGTTCGGCCTCGTGGGCGATCTTCTTGAGTTGGTCGCGGTGGAGAGAGCGGAGTTCGGCGAGTTCCTGATGCATGGCGTAATAGGCGGCTTTGCGCTCGGGAGAGTTGCGAGGATGAGATTGAATCTGTCGCAACCAGCCGGACTTTCTGGTATCCGTCAAGTGATTCCCGGCAACCAATTCTGGATTGTGCCAGGCGCGGCGGGTGTTATGGATGGCGGTGATCAAGTCGGGAATTTTGCGGTCATCTTCAACAAGATCATCGAGGAGAGGCAGGTGCAGGGTGGCGGTGGCGGTGGCGATGGGGGACGGGGTTATGCCGAGCCAGTTTTTTACCCAGCGTTCCATGGCCCGGTCGTAGTTGGCTCCTCCGGTGCCGTGGATGAAGAGGTCGCACATGCCGAGACGGATGAGGGCGGTCATGAAGAGGGCGCGGGGCATAAGGCCCCCGGAATACCTACTCCCTGAGAAACCTACGCCCCCGGAAGTCCCATCTAACCAATTCTCAATATCGTTGTCGTAGGCGTGCATGCGGCGGCCATCGTCGCGGATGCGCCAGAGGGGGATTTCGACATAGTCATCGCGGATGAGAAGTGGGCCAATACCCGCCTCCGGGAATTGGGTTACCGCTTCGTTGTAGGATTCGGCCATGCGGTGGGGATCTTCGGCCATGTGCTCGAGGAGGGTGCGGGCGAGGGTGGTGTCCATGAGGTCGGTGGTGGTGACATCGGGAACAGGTTTTACCCAGGGTTTCATGAGATCCCAGAGGGCGGCGGCCATCTGGGTAGCGGCGTTGGTGGCGTTGGTGTGATTGGTGATGGCGTGGTGGATGGCGGTGATGCCGTGGGGAATGGAGGGGAGGGCGGCGCTGAGGCCGGGCGGGAGGGGCCGGGGTTGGAAGGGATCGTGGAGGGCCATGGGGACATCTTTGGGCGATTCGGTGAGGCGGAGGAGACGGGCGGAGAGTTGGCCATGGGCGCGGGTGATGGGGATGGGGAGGTCGGCATAGCCGCCCGCGTGTTGATCGACGATGAGGTTGGCCCCGGCGAAATTGCCTTTTTTGATGAGGGCATCCATGAGGAGGTATTTGGCGAGGATGCCGGGGTGCCAGAGCATGGTCTGGTGGCCAGTGGCGATGAGGGGGCGATCGGGGGCAAGGCCGAGTTCACGCCGGGTTTTGATGCGCCAGGCGGAGAGGGGGTGGCCGAACAATTCTCCATCGGGCGGGGTAGAAAGGAGATCGGTGATTTTCGCACAGGTCGGTTGGATGGTGAGATCGACGGGCATGGCACATTATTGGGGGGATGGGGGCAGGGAACAAGGGATGAAGGGGAAAGGATACGGTTTTTGGGAGTCCGAGATCATTTATCCCGGTTGCCCTACAATGCGAGCATGGATCGTCACACAACACGGCAAATAGGTGTAGGAAATGAGCGTACGGGGGTGGTGAAAATTGGAGGGGACGCTCCGGTTTCGGTGCAGACGATGACGGCGGGTTTTACACATGATATTGATGGGTGCGTGGCGGAGATCAACCGGCTGGCAGAAGCGGGGGCGGACATTGTGCGGGTGGCCGTGCCGGAGCGGAAAGATACGGCGGCGCTGGGGGAGATTTTGAATCAGACGCGGGTGCCGCTGGTGGCGGATGTGCACTTTCATTTTAAGCGGGCGCTGGAAGCGGTGGCGGCGGGGATTCATAAGATTCGGCTTAATCCGGGAAACATCAACGATCGGGAGCAGGTGCATGCGGTGATTGATGCGTGCAAAGCGGCGGGGATTCCGATCCGGGTGGGGGTGAACGAGGGTTCGATCGTGGAGCGGAAGGATAAGAAGAAAAGGCAGGAAGAACTGGGGAGGGTATTTTCGGATCGTAAACACGGGCACCTGCTGGCGTTGATGATCGCGAAACTGGAAGAGTATCTGGATATTTTTGCGGAGCGGGATTTTCACGATGTGTGCATCAGCGCGAAGTCGATTGATCCCCGGCTCGTGATTGATATTTATACAGAAATAGCGAGAAGATTTGATTATCCACTGCATCTCGGGGTGACGCATGCGGGGCCGAAGGAGACGGGAGCGATTCGTTCGGTGGTGGCTTTGGGGACGCTGCTGGCGAACGGGATCGGAGATACGGTGCGGATCAGTTATGCTTCGGATCCGATTTTTGAGGTGGAGGATGCGGTGGAGATGCTGTGTTGTCTGGGTCTTCGAGATCGGGTGGGGCCGGAATTGATTGCGTGTCCCACATGCGGACGGATTCAGGTGGATCTGTTTACACTGGTGCAGGAAGTGCGGCGGACGCTGGCGGATGAGATTGCCCTGCCGATTAAGGTGGCGGTGATGGGGTGTGTGGTGAACGGGCCGGGCGAGGCGGAAGGGGCGGATATTGCGGTGTTCGCGGGGAATCAGCGGGGGATTATTTATGTGCAGGGAGAGCGAGTGGCGAATGTGCCAGAGGGTGAGATTCTGGCGAGGTTGCTGGAAGAGTGCCGGGGTTTGGAGCAGCGGGTGGCAGCGGGGAAGACACAATTGGGAGAAAAAACGGTGGAGATTGTGCCTCCCGATCCGATTGGTGAATTGGGGAGCGGGGTGGACATTATTCAGCAGGGTGATGTGCAGCAACTCTCACTGGGGCAGACCTGATTGATCCGCTGATTCTGAACCTTCTCATGGCACGATTCATTTTTAAATCGACGATGCTTCTGCTTTCTGTACTGGTGGTGGGGATTTCGGGTGGGGGCTGCCACTCTCAGCCGAGCGGGAATCCTTCGTTTCCACTCACCACCCGGGAAGCAAAACAAGCCATTTTGGACATGAGGCATGATCCGGTGATGCCGGAGAGGCCGATTGTGGTGCTGGGAGGCATTTACGATCCCGGTGTAGTGGCCTCGGCGTTGGATCGCAAGATTCGTCTGGCTACGCATCCCGATACTCCTGTCGTTCATGTGACATTTCTCGGGGCGCGGACTTTTGGGAAGTGTCGGGACAGAGTGCTCGATGCGGTTGAGGAGCAGTTGTCTGGCGATGATGTGGGAATATTGCCGGAAGTGGATGTGGTGGCGGTTTCAATGGGGGGATTGGTGGCTCGTTATGCGGCATTGCCGACGGAGGATGACCCACGATTTTTGCGAATTCGGAACCTTTACACTATGAGTTCGCCACATCGAGGGGCGGCTCTGGCCCGGATCAGTCCTTTTGATAAGCGGGCGCGGGATATGCGAGCGGGGTCAGCGTTTCTGGAAATGTTGGATGATGCGCTCCCGGAGGCCGCTTATGAGATTATTCCCTATACCCGTCTGCATGATGCGGTGGTGGGCGAGGAGAATACTGCTCCACTGGGGCAAAACCCATGGTGGGTTCCGACCCCATCGTTTCAGTTCGCCCATCTCACGGCGTTCAGCGATCTGCGGATTCTGGCCGATATCATGCGTCGGCTTCGAGGGGAAACGCCGTATACGATTGACCCGGCTGAACCGCTTCCGACTGAGGATACGCCCTAAAACATGTTGATATTATGCCTCCCCCCCACTTTTGCCCCTATACTGCAACATGGACTTGTTTCCCCGCGTACAGTTGACAGGATCATTTCTTTTTGTCCGGAGATTGCCATGAAATCATACTTTGATCAACATTCGTCCTGTGGAAAGGGGCAGATGCGGGGATTTACGCTGGTAGAAATGCTGGTGGTGATCGCGATCATCGGGACTCTGCTTTCGATTCTTACGCCGGCTCTGATCGGGATACGGCGGACGGCGAAGAAGACCCGGGAGAAGAATAATATCCGGCAGGTGGGGGTGGGCTGGAATCTGTATTCCAACTCGAATCTGGATGGATTGCTTCCCGGCTGGCTGGATGTGGATGTGCAAACTGACGATCCCGCCATATCCAGTTCGTGGGCGGTTTCTTACAATTTTCCGGACAAGCATAAGGTTCCACCTGCTCCTCAGTATGCACCGGACACTGAAAATATCGCTGGTCCGTGGCCCTGGCGACTGATGTCTTATCTTGATTACAATCTTGAACTGGTCCATGGGTATCTGGAAGAAGAGGCGACCGGGGCACTGGACTATAGCGACCCGGATGTGGTGGCCAATGCGAAGGATGTTGGATTTCATCCCGCTTTTGGCTACAACGCATATTACATCGGGGGATGGTGGGAGATTACGAGCAATACGGTTCCACCCCGGCCTCGACCACGATACCATTCGGTTCGAGATGCCAAGACGGATGTCCGGCTTGCCGTGGTCGCCCGAAATTCAAGCCACATCAAGAATCCTTCTCGGATGATTGTGTTCTGTTCATCAGCGAATGCAAGGCGGATGACGACGAGCGATGATTTTGAGGTTCCCTTTGAGATTGATGATGACGATTTCGGTTCCCACTATGTTGTCCCTCCCTACTTGGAAACAACAGAGATTTACCACAACCCCGGTCGTCATCAGGCCGATTCGACCAAGATCGCCATGGTTTCCGGGGGCGCTTATGGTGTCCCCGTTGCACGGTACAACAGTCAGGTTGCTCTTCTTCACGCAGACCTCAGTGTGGACGCACAGACTCCCGGTTCCCTGCTGGACATGCGATTCTGGGTCAACGGAGCAACGGGGAAACGATGGCAGCACACCGAGAGTGCGGACACAAATTATCCCTGACCCAAAATATACATTCCCTTGAATCCCCGAGCAGGGTTTTCGTTCTTTACTTCTTTTGAGGGGCGGCTTTCTGCATCTGTCGAATCATGCGGCGGATCATGAGGCGGACCTGGGCGACTTCGCGTTTTGATACAGCGGATTCCTTCAGATCCACTTCAACAGCGCGGTTCCAGTTCACCCGATCTGTCGATTCATAGCCGAGTTGCTCAACCAGACGCTTTTCCATGTCGGGGAGATGGGCGGCTCCGTAGAAGATGGCGACGGATTTTACGCCGGTTTCGGTTTTGACCAGATGGGCCAGATCGTCGATGACGACCTGGTTTCTTTCGCCGATGATGACTTCGGAAAAGGCATTGCCGAACTGGGCCGTGCTGAGTTCCATGACGGATTCATCACCCAGTAATTCGATGAGGACTACTTTGAAGGTGTCGGCAATGGCTCCTTCCATCATGGTATCGAACCACTTCATGAGACGGAGCATGAGGGAGATGATTTTTGCGGGCAGAGACGAACCGGCGAGCATATCGCCAACGAGAGAGAAATCCTCACCCCGATCCTGAAAAGCCCGTTCAACCTGGTCGATGGTCATATCCGATCCCCGGAAATGGGGGCGGGAATAATCGAGGGCTTCAAGTTGGAACGCCAGATCGAGGGCGGAAGCGAGCTGGCTCTGGATGTTGCCATCACCTTTTTCATCGGCAGTGGGGATGGCGGGCAGTTCATCTCGATCGGATACCACGATGTCCGCCGCCGGGCCATCACCTTTCGGCAGTCCATCCGCACCGAAACTGGTGAGGGTGAACGATGCGCCCTTATTTTCGGCGAGATAAAGGAGGGGGTGTTGCCAGGCGTCGTGGGTGATGCGCACCGCCCACTGACCCAGCCGGGGATCGAGGGTGAGGGCGAACGCGGCCAGGGCGTCAAAATCATCGGGATAATTACCTTGCCGGGCATATTGGGTTTCGGCGATTGTGGCGAGAAAGTGGAGGGAGTGCTCGGTGGCATCGCGGCGTTCTTGATCGGTTTTCCCTTCGGGAATGGCTGCTCCTGCAGGGCGGACGGTTTCGTAGAGCACAACCTCGAAGGAGTCGAGGAGTTTCTGGAGATCATCGTAAAACACATGATCACCGATATGGGATACGCCGACGAGGGCAACCGATGGGCCTTTGCCAGACTTTGGTCGGTACCACCTGGTGGCGATTTCCAAAGCAATGTTGGAATTCTCGTTATTTTCCACGACCCGTAGAAATTGGGTTTTGCTTTCGGTTGAAGGTTCATCCGCGAAGGCGGGTATTGACAGAAGAAAAGATGCGCCCAGAAGACAGGCAAGGATTCGAGGGATCATGATGCACTCCGAGCTAGGGGTTCGGTTTCTTTTTTGGAATCTACACTTTTTAATTTTCCATGACTCTCACCTTCAACTGATCCGGAGCAGTCATTGTTCGACGATTTCCGGTTTGTCGTTGGGTGGTCAATGGTGGATTCACGGCCTTTCTCAATCCCAGAAGCGGCGGCGATGAGCATTTCCATTCGACCCAAGGCCCGATCCACCTGGCTTTTGAAGCTCATGTAGGGGAAGAGGGTGATGACGGCGATAATGAGGCCAAGGGCCGTGGTGAGGAGGGCGGCGGCGATGCCTCCGGCGACATCCCTCGGATCGGTGAGGACGCTCTGCTGCCCGAGGAGGCGGAAGGATTGGATGATGCCGATGACCGTGCCGAGGATGCCGAGGAGGGGGGCGGCGGTGATGATGGTGGAGAGCATGACCATGAAGCGCTGGAGGCGGGGGCGCTCCATTTCTACGGCCTCTACTGCGACGGCGTCTGTTGGCCCATACTTCATCAGATGCTCTACGAGGCGTCCGTAGGGCGAGCGATCGGTGGTGAGCAGGGCTTTTGCCGTAGGCCGATCACCGCTGCGCAAGGCCGCGGTTAAAGCGGTTAACTTCCGAGGGCGGCTCGGGCCGTGGATTCGTCCCCAGAACCAGAATCGTTCTGCAATGAGGGAAATGCTGATGACGGACAAGGCGAGGAGGGGAATCATGACATATCCCCCCCGCTGGATCAGCAGGGCCAGGTCTTCGGTGAGTTGGTCAAAGGTGAGCGTGCCGAGGGTCATGGGTGGATTGTAGGGCGGGTACCGGAAAGAAGTGAACTCTTCTGAAATCCAGGGGGCACAAACGATTATTCCCACTCTTCCCCGGGAGAGGACTGGGAAAGACCTGACCCGGACAAAGTGGCCATTATCTGGACAGAGAAAGCCCTTTCTGAACTTCCGAAAGGCACTCGATTTTGTACTGGACTTCGCACCATTCCCTCGATCCATCATCACTGGTGCCGGGAATACCTTCTGAGGAATGTTCGAGGAGGGGGATGATCGTCATGGAGGATCGGAACAGTCTCGCTTATCTGTCCTGATTCGGTCAACCGTATTAGAACACTTTGCGCCGCCGGGCGGGGGGAATATCGAGTTGCTGGCGATACTTCACCACGGTACGGCGGGCGATATCGATACCCCGGGTTTTGAGTTCCTGCGACAGGGCCTCGTCGCTGAATGGTTTGGCCTTGTTTTCAGCATCGACAATCTCGCGAAGAATTTCTTTCACTGCTTCCCAGCTCATGTCTTTCCCGGAATCAGATTCTCGACCGCCGGAAAAGAAGCGGCGGAGGGGAAAGACACCCCTCGGAGTTTGCATCCATTTGTCGGCAACGGCCCGGCTGACGGTGCTGACATCGATACCGAGTTGTTCCGCTACTTCGGTCATGGGAAGGGGCTTGAGGTGCTGGGGACCGTGATCGAAAAAGCCGCGTTGACGGGTGAGTACAACCTTGACGACGCGGAGAACGGTGTTGTTGCGTTGGTGGATGGATTCGATGAGCCAGGTGGCGTTAACGAGATTGTTTTTGACGAAGTCGCGGGTTTCTTTTTCGACGGTTCGATCTTTCGCCATGGTCTCGTATTTGTTTGAGAGTTGCAGGGTGGGGAGAAGTCCACCTCGCATGGCGGCGAGGTATTCGTCATTCTGCTCGTTATATTCCACAACGACATCAGGGATGACGGGAGGAACATCCTCGGTGACGAGATCGTGTCCGGGGCTGGGATTGAGCAGGCGCATGAGGACAAGGGCCTGCTGGATGCTCTCGACAGAGCGGCCGGCTTCACGGGCGATTTTGGGAAGGCGATTCTGGAGGAGATCGTCAAGGTGGTTGCGGATGAGCAGGCGCACGGTTTCCCAATCGTGGCTTTCATCTTTATCGTGCAGGGCCAGATCATCCAATTGAAGCAGGAGGACTTCCTGCACATCGCGGGCGGCCAATCCGGGAGGATCGAGCCAGAATTGGAGTTCACGGAGGGCGCGTTCGAGCAGTTCGATCGTAATTTCCACTCCGGGAATGTTGCGATTCTGTTCGAGGATGGTTTTCAGATTGCTGTTGAGCAGGCCAGCGTTGTCGATGTACCCGATGAGGCGGCGGCCGATGTCCGCGATGGTTTCCTCCACCTCGGCAAATGACCATTGATGAAGCAATTGTTCGGTGAGGGTTTCATTGCGACCGGCGAGATTCGCCATGGCGTCCATTTTGCCATCGCGTTCGCCGCTTAATCGGTTGGTGAATTTCTGGGAGGAATACTCGTTTTCAGATGCGGCCCGGTAACTCGATTCATACGCACTCAATCGCTCAAAATCTTCGATGTGGCCGGTAGAGTCTTCACCGATGATGAGTTCCCCGGCCTCGATATTGTCTTCGCGGTGGGCTTCTTCCCGATTTTCATGGATCTGATCGGAGGATGATCTCTCTTCACCCCCCGCTTCTGTTCCCGGCTCTAACTGCTCAAGGGCAATGTTTGACTCCAACTCCTGTTCGATGCGTTCCTGGAGGGCAAGCATGGGCATTTGAAGAATCTCCATGGATTGAATCATCCGGGGAGACAGCTTCATCTGCTGAGAGAGCTGCATGTGTTGGCTGGTTTCGAAACGCATGGGGTAAGGGGGAGTCAGGTATGATTGGGGATCAAGAGCGAAGGGATGATTTATTGTCAGGATGAGTCCTGGTCAGGATACATCCTGACCTCCACCATGATAATCGGATGAATCGCCGTGGTTCGTCAATTCATCATGATTGGATCATCTCTTTATCATATGCCCGGCACTGAATCAAGGAACGAAAATCAGAGAGAAATACAAACCTATTTTCAGGAATTTCCTATTTCCCGTCTCCCTTCGATGGCATCGGCGAGGACGGCTCGGGAGGCGTATTCCAACTGCGATCCGGAAGGCAGTCCACGGGCGAGGCGGGTTACTTTGACACCTCGGTTTTGCAATTCCTCGGTGAGGTAGAGGGCGGTGGTGTCACCTTCCATATCGGGGTTCAGGCCAAGGATGACCTCAGCCACCTTTTGTTCCCGGCAATTTGATTTCTGCTCATCAACCCGGGAGAAGAGATCGATCACGGTGAGATTGGCCGGTTCGATGCCGTGGAGAGGATCGAGGCGACCGAGCAGGACATGATAGACCCCCCGGTACATGCCGGTCTGTTCGAGTCGAATGAGGTCCTTGGGTTGCTCGACGACGAGGATGGTTGCCGCGTCACGATGAGTGTTCGCACAAATCAGACAGGGATCAGCGTCGGCGATATTAAAACAGATTGAACAATGTCGAACTTTTTCCTTCACATCTGAAATGGCCCGACTTAATTTCAGCGCCTCTTCCGGTGCGGACTTGAGGAGATGAAAGGCCATGCGTTCCGCACTTCTGCGCCCGATACCCGGCAGGCGGGCGAACTCCTCGATGAGGCGACTCACCGGTTCGGGGTATGCGATGGAATGTCCTTGATCCATCAGGTGAGCGCTCCGCCCAGACCACCGGAAAGAAGTCCGGGAGGAATGGGCAGCCCCATTTCCGTGGCTGCGTTCATCATTTCCTGCTCAGCCATTTCGCGGGCTTTGGCCATGGCTGCATTCACTGCGCCGGTGATGAGGTCTTCCGCCATGGCCTTATCATCGGGGTTTTTGGGATCAACCAATCCGGCAATGAGGGTAGGATCGATGTTAATGGAGAGGAGACGGAGTTGGCCGTTCACCGTCGCCCGAACCGCCCCGCCGCCGGTTTCTGCCTCGGCGGTGAGGTCGGCGAGTTGGGCTTTCACCTGCTCCATTTTTTCTTTGAGTCGGGGCAGGTCTTTGAGCATACCTGCCATCCCGGCCATTCCTTTGATGCCTTCAAACATGGGTTATTCCGATTTCGGGGTTGAGGGTTGGGGATCGACGGCCTGGATATTCACCACGGTGGCGTCGAACAGTTCCACTGCCTTGCGAACGATGGGATCGCCTTGTACTTGCTTCATAAGGCCATCATCCACCTGGAGAGGGGGGGCTTCCCGGGGGGCTGAATCTTCAACCACCACTTTCATCGTGCGTTGCGTCGCGTCTTTTACCAATTGGGAAAGGTAATTCGGCTCTGAGGCCATTCGTCCCCGTACATAAGTCTCATTCTCTGAGATGCTCAAAGTGAGCATGCCATCACGGGATGAAACAAAGGCCAAATTCGCCAGAAATGCGGAAACCGCCCGATTGGAAGCGTATTTTTGTAAAACTGCGGGCCAGACATCTTGATCCGAAACGGGATCGGTCGTGCTCGCAGGGAGTTTGACTTCGGTAACCTGAACTGCCGGTTCAGATGGATTTATGTGTTTATGCTCGATTGGGGCTTTTTTTTTTACGCCACCCCCGGAAAAATCCCCGGA
>CAZLXE010000023.1:0-2566 GCA_964563005.1 uncultured Isosphaeraceae bacterium | reverse complement strand
CCGCGTACCCTCTCCCGAAATCTGCTTCGGCTCAGTTCTTGATACCCCCCCATTCCCCTCCAGTAATGCCGGAATATCCGCAAGGTGGGTACTTTGACACAGACGCACCAACACCGCATCGAACAAGGCCCGGGCGGTGGATGCACCTCGGGCGTTCCGGGCCACGGCGTCGCACAAGGCGATGAGGTGCACTAGTCCGGGGGCGTCGAAGTGCGCCGCCTGTGCGATGGCTATGGATTTTGATTCCGGAGAAAGGTCGATAAGTTCGGTATCTTCGCCGCAGGAACAGATCACCATGAGATCGCGGAAGTGTTCGGTAAGCAGTTCCAGGGCCTGTTCCACGGTGACTCCCCGGGCGGTCAATTCATCTCCCACGGCCAGGGCGGAAGCGGGATTTGAATCGATAATGGCCTGCAGAAGATCATGAAACAACTGTTGATCGGGCAAGCCCAGCATCTGCTGCATGAGATCCATGGTCAGGGTGGACTCCCCCGCGGCGAGAAGGCGATCGAGCACGCTGAGGGCATCGCGCATGGAGCCATTGCCGAGGCGGGCGATCTGGTGGACTACTTCGTCATCGGCCTTCATCTTCTCCTGCTGGAGGATCATTTTGAGATGAGCCGCGATATCGCGCACGGGGATGGTGCGGAAATCGAATCGCTGACAGCGGCTCTGGATGGTGGCGGGAACTTTCTGAGTTTCTGTGGTACAGAGGATGAACTTCACATGGGCGGGCGGTTCCTCCATTGTTTTCAGGAGGGCATTGAAGGCCGCGGTGGTAAGCATGTGGACTTCATCGATGATATATATTTTGTATTGACAGCGGGCGGGAGACAGCCCGGCTCCCGCGATGAGATCGCGGGCATTGTCGATGCCCCGGTTGGAAGCCCCGTCGATTTCGATGACATCCAGATCATCGCCGCGGAGAATGGCGTCGGCAATGGCTTCCTTCTCGGTCAGCGCATCCGTTACATTGAGGGCTTTGGCGAAAATGCGGGCCATCGAGGTTTTTCCCACGCCTCTGGTGCCGGTGAAGAGATAGGCGTGGGCGATGCGGTTGTTGGCGATGGCGTTTTTGAGGGTTCGGGCCACGGGTTGCTGGCCGATGACTTCATCGAAGTCTCGGGAGCGGAATCTTCGGGCAAGAACGGTGTAACTCACGGGGACGACTTTCAATCTGGAGAGTGTGAATCTCTTGACGAGGAGGGACAGGGTATCGAGGAACAGGGAAATTTTGGGGGACCGGGAGGACGGCCAGGTGGCCGCTGGCTCGGACGACGCCGCTTATGGCTGCTGCGGTCAAGCCCTGACCAGGTTCACGGTCCACCCGCCCAACGGGCCCGACCGTCCTCCCGACCCCCCCGATTTCCAATCACAGGGGGGACAGACCTGCATCGTAGTCGAGATCGTCCCTGTGGTACACTACCCCGCTCATGACTGATCGTTCCGAGACTTTTTCCAACCAGTCTCCATCCACTTCGATGGAGTATACGACCGCCTCAGAGATCGAGACAGCGCGTCTGCGGGCCCAAAAGTTAACGCAGAACGCTATTCGTTTGATTTATATGGTGATCCTGGTGGTGGTGTCGCTGCTTCCGTTTGTGGGCACCATCACCAATCAACAATCGGGGCCATTTTCGTTTGTCGATTATCTGAGCACCATTCTCATCACTTTTCTATTCGGCATTGCGATCATCTTTGTTGATATCGCCATGCCGAAGAAGCGATTGTCTTCGGTTTTCGGAATCTATCTGGGCATCGGGGCGGGCCTACTGGGAGCCCTGGCCATCGGAGCGATCATCGATCTCATTGCGAATTCATGGAATCTCAATGATGAACGGACGATGGCCTATCTGGGACTGGCCAAACTGGCCATTGGCATCACGCTGTGTTTTCTTGCCGTTTCAGTGGTACTGACCACTAAAGATGATTTTCGTCTGGTGATTCCGTATGTGGAATTTTCGCGTCAGGTGCGAGGGGTTCGCCCGATGGTGCTCGATACATCCATGCTCATCGACGGCCGTATCGAACAGATCGGGAGTACGGGTTTTCTGGATGCCCCCCTCATATTGCCCCAGTTCGTTATTGATGAATTACATCGATTGTCTGATTCCAACGATAAACTCAAGCGGGAGCGCGGACGCCGAGGGTTGGCAGTGGTGACTTCTCTTCAACAGAGTACCTTGGTCAATCTTACCTTGGATGAGGCGGAGACCAATGGCGAAGGAGTGGATACCCAATTGCTGGAAATGGCTCGTCGGCAAAATCTCCGGATTCTCACCACGGATTACAACCTGAATCATGTTGCAAAGATTCACGGTGTTACGGTACTCAACATCAACGATCTCACCAGTTCCCTGCAGACCCAATCCATACCGGGTGACACGCTCCGCCTGGAGATCATCCGGAGGGGAGACCAACCCGGACAGGGCGTGGCGTTTATGCCGGATGGGACGATGGTGGTGATCGACGATGCCGGTGATCGCATTGGTGAACTCCTCGTCGTTACCGTTACCAATGCCTTGCAGACCAGTGCCGGGAAAATGATTTTCGCCACGCTTTCCCC